>NZ_JAKEVK010000011.1:0-51486 GCF_022398435.1 Pseudoalteromonas sp. Isolate6
GCTATCGGTTTCGTGATAACAAACTTAATAAATCTATAAAAAGGATATTGGAAATGAAAATAAAGCTTCAAAAAAAGCAGCTAAAAAAGCTAACTCAAGATAACAAACTACCTCAGGAAGCAACGCCTCAAGTAGCTGGAGGTGATTACACGAGAGTTTACGGATGTCAGGACACGATGAAATGTGCATCTCGCCAAGACAACTCAGCTTGTTGCAATCACTCAGATCTTGCTAGCTGCCAAATCGGATTTACCTGCCTTTGCTAAATCTATTCACTCTTTAACAGCGGGTTTCCATAACCCGCGTACAGGTTGTTGCTCACGGTGTGAGTATTAAGATCAATTCTAATTTAAGAAATGCATCAAACAACAGCAACACTCAGGCTTTGAGTTATAAAAAGTGGATGATTTATTTCTCTGTATATATCGAAAAAACTGACTATCCATTGAGGCGATTTTAGGTAACTGAACTAAAAAGGTTGATTGCGGGAGCTATTAATTTATGAAGAGTGAACCGATGAATTTCTGGAGAGTTCTTTAGATTATACAGTCCAATTAAAAATTGGTTGCGGGAGCCATTAATTTATGAAGAGTGAACCGACGACTTTCGGAGCAGTTCTTTAGAGTGTGCAGTCCAAATAAGAATTGGTTGCGGGCGCCATTAATTTATGAAGAGTGAACCGACGACTTTCGGAGCAGTTCTTTAGAGTGTGCAATCCAATTAAAAATTGGTTGCGGGCGCCATTAATTTATGAAGAGTGAACCGACGACTTTCGGAGCAGTTCTTTAGAGTGTGCAGTCCAAATAAGAATTGGTTGCGGGAGCCATTAATTTATGAAGAGTGAACCGACGAGTTTCGGAGCAGTTCTTTAGAGTGTGCAGTCCAATTAAGAATTGGTTGCAGGAGCCTAATTTATGAAAAGTGAACCGATGAATTTCGGGAGAGTTCTTTAGAGTGTGCAGTCCAATCAAGAATTGGTTGCGGGAGCCGGATTTGAACCGACGACCTTCGGGTTATGAGCCCGACGAGCTACCAGGCTGCTCCATCCCGCGCCTGTATATTTTTGTGAATCTATTCTTCGTCGGAGACCGACGACCTTCGATTCTTTTCCAGGTTTAGCGAGTCCGACAAATGATTTATCATTCTGCTCCATCCCACGCCTGTATTTATACTTAATTTTAAGTCTTGTACTTGAGACTTTATACATCCAACTGATGTTGGTTGCGGGAGCCGGATTTGAACCGACGACCTTCGGGTTATGAGCCCGACGAGCTACCAGGCTGCTCCATCCCGCGCCTGTATATTTTTGTGAATCTATTCTTCGTCGGGGACCGACGACCTTCGATTCTTTCCAGGTTTAGCGAGTCCGACGAATGATTTATCATTCTGCTCCATCCCGCGCCTGTATCTGTACTTAATTTTTAGTCTTGTACTTGAGACTTTATACATCCAACTGATGTTGGTTGCGGGAGCCGGATTTGAACCGACGACCTTCGGGTTATGAGCCCGACGAGCTACCAGGCTGCTCCATCCCGCGCCTGTATATTTTTGTGAATCTATTCTTCGTCGGGTACCGACGACCTTCGATTCTTTCCAGGTTTAGCGAGTCCGACGAATGATTTATCATTCTGCTCCATCCCGCGCCTGTAAATTCTTAAAAAGGACTTCCTTTTCAAGAGGCCGCTATAATAATGGATTAAAATTTTATTGCAAGGGATTTAATGCTTAAAACAATTCAAGTGCGCAAAAATCCCACAACCTTAAACTTAAGCCGTTATTTATTCTATCGTTCGATGATGTGGGCTGATCAACTTTTGCCATTGCCAATCGGGGTGCCCCATAACAATAAAGTCTGGGTTTTCGGTGGTTTCTCGTCGATTGTAGGTCAGCGGGTTAAACTCAGCATCGGTAATACAACCTCCGGCTTCTTCCACGATGATCTGTGACGCGCCAGTATCCCACTCTCCCGTTGGTCCTACTCGTAAAAAACAATCCGCCTTACCTTCTGCGATAATGCAGGCTTTTAATGAACATGACCCAAGTGCCACTGTGTCGAACTGACTATTTAAGTACTGACTTACCGCTTCAAGCTTTTGTCTGCGACTTACTGCCAATGTCAGTGTTTCTCGTGGCGAGACGAAAATACGTTTACTTTCACCTGAGTCACTACGTTTGAACGCACCTTCATCTTTGCTGGCGTAATATGTTAGCCCTTGAGATGGCCAGTAAATGACGCCTAACACAGGATGATTATTTTCGATGAGCGCAATATTGACGGCAAAGTCACCACTTTCAAGAATAAACTCCCCAGTGCCATCCATAGGATCGAGTAACCAGTAGCGCTGCCAGTCTTGTCGCTCACTCAATGGTGGAATTGGTGTTTCTTCAGACATTACCGGAATGTCTGGTGCTATTTCAGCAAGACCCGCCATTAAGATCTCATTAGATGCCAAATCTGCTGCAGTGACAGGAGTGTGATCAGACTTTTCTTTTTTACCAATATCGTCAGCTTGATAAATTGCCATAATGGCTTCACCGGCACGTTTTGCCAGTGCGATGCAAGGCTCTAAATAGGACCGCAATTTACGCCTCCAGATTCAAATGTGCTTTTAATAACAGTAGTGCCGCGACACTTCTTGCTTCGGTAAAGTCCTCTTGGTGTAACAGGTCATATAATTTATCTAGCGGCCACTTCACTACTACCAGTGGCTCTGGTTCATCACCTTCAAGCTGTTCAGGGTAAAGTTCACTAGCGACCAAAATATGCATTTTGGCATTAAAGTAACTCGGTGCCAGTGACACTACTTTGAGTTCAGAGAAAGCATTTGCACCAAAACCCACTTCTTCTTTTAGCTCTCGGTTGCCCGCTTCCACCGGGGTTTCGCCTGGGTCAATTAGCCCTTTGGGAAAGCCGAGTTGATAGTCATGTGTTCCTGCACAGTATTCTCTCACTAATAATAGCTCATTATCAGCCGTTATGGGCACGATCATTACTGCGCCACGCCCACCGCCACGAACTCTTTCGTATTCTCGTTGCTCGCCATTCGAAAAGGATAACGAAAGTGCTTCTACCGTGAACAATTTGCTTTTAGCCACGACGTCGCAAGCTAAAATTTCTGGTGGTGTGGGATGCTTTTTATGTGACATAGATCATTATTTGCTATCATGGCGAATAACCTAATCATAAAGCCTTTGAAGTTAAATGCCTATGCTAAATTGGTCAAATATCGATACCGTTTTGTTAGATATGGATGGCACATTACTCGACCTCCATTTTGATAATCACTTTTTTCTCGACGTCGTGCCTAAGGCACACGCAAAACGTCAAGGCTTAACCCTTGAGGCTGCAAGGGCCGACATCCTCGCCCGTTATGACGCGGTAATGGGCCAGATAGAATGGTATTGCCTAGATTATTGGCAGGAGCAGCTACAGCTCCCTATTATGGAGCTTAAACGTGAAGTACAACACTTGATCTCCATTCGTGAGGATGTACCTGCGTTTTTAGAGGCCTTAAGAGAGAGTGGAAAACAGCTTATCTTGTTGACCAACGCGCACCCAAACAGTCTAAGTTTGAAAATTGAGCGTACCCAATTCGATAAGTATCTCGACAAATTGGTTTCAACCCATGAATATGGCGTAAGTAAGGAAAGTCAAATGTTGTGGCAACAGGTAGAGCGTGATTTGGGCTTTGATAAGTCCCGCACTTTATTTGTGGACGATAGCATTAGCGTGTTAAATGCTGCGCAAGAGTTTGGTATTGGCCATTTGCTTGCTGTTGCTAATCCTGATAGTCGGCAACCAGAGCGAGAGATCACTGAATATCTTTCAGTCTCCGATTACCGTACCTTGCTACCTATTATAGATTAAGCTGGGTAGCGAGCTTTTAAGCCGTCGTACACATGTGTTTTGAAGTCTGGGTGCGCTGTGTCTAGACTTTTCACCACTTCAACTAAGTGTTCGTTATCTTCTTGGCCATTCCATACCTTGATGTAAGAACCATCCTTATAGCCATGGTCTTGGCGGAAAAAGTTAAGCGTGTTTTTACCGACATATCCACGGTATAGGTCATCAATAGACATCCCGATTTGCTGCATACACCCCGCAAACGCATGGGCATCAAACTCGCGTTTGGTCACAGCCGCACTTGCAAGCAATTCAAGGGTTTCCTTGAAGTCCTCTGCGGTAGTTGGCTTTGCCAATTCAGCTTCTAACTGAGTCGCTAATTGCTCAAATGACGTTTCGCCGTCGATACGTAAAGACAAGCCAAAATGAAAAATATCCACTAGCTCTAAAATCACTTGCTCAGTATCTGGCGTTTGCTTTTTCCACCATTTCCAGCCGTAGTGATCTAGCATTTCTGCACACTCAACCCAAATTGCGCGGTACCATTCAAACCCTTGTTCAAACCATTGTTGGTGTACTTTGGTATTCATGGCATGTTGCATTTCTAGCATAACCACAAGCTTAGTGATGTTTGCAGACATTGTGCTCTCTCTTCATGGAAATCAATTACGAGCGATATCATACCGAAGTGAAAGATTTTCGCCAGCGCTTAGGTCTTCTGAGTCGATATCAACTTGAAACCCTAGGAACTTTTTATGCGCCATTTTATTTTATCGCTCGCTTTGGCTTGTTCAGCCTTTGTCAGCGCAGCTGAAATCACTAATATCGCCGCAGCACCTGAGCAAGTGAGTCCACTCCTTCCAGGCATTGATGCCCCTGCATTACAACTCAAAGATAAGTCAGGTAAAACTGTCGACCTCGCGACACGCTATAAAGAAAATATCACCGTACTGGTGGTTTATCGTGGTGGCTGGTGTCCGTACTGTTCAAGACAGCTCGCGGGGATCCAAGAAGTTGAACCACAGCTTGTAAAAATGGGAGCACAAATTATTGCAATCGCACCAGACTCACCTGAGGCGCTGGCAAAAAGTACAATTGAATCCCCTCACTACCAACTGTTGTCTGATAACAAAATGCGTATGAGCCAAGCGTTAGGTCTCGCCTATTTTCTAGATGATAAAACAGCCCTTGCTTATCGCAACAAGTTGGGCGTAAATTTCGTTGATTTTGAGGGGAACGATAAAGTTGCCTTGCCGGTGCCGGCGGTATTTGTAGTCGATAAGAAAGGCTTGATCCAATTTCAATATGCAAACCCAAATTACAAAGTGAGACTGGATGAAAGCGTGCTACTAGCTGCGGTAAAAGCAGCTAGTCAACTATAGGAAAAGCACATAAAAAATGGAGTCCGAAGACTCCATTTTTTAGCGGTTTTCTAACCGGTTATAGTCAAATAAACCATATTCAACGCCACGTGTTTGCTTGGCAATGTCGTGGATTAAATCACTGTAACGCCAAAACTCTGGGTGAGTCCTGCGGATCCCATATTGCGCTCGTAGCGCTCGGTAATCAGACTCACTATTCATGTGGCTAAATGATGAGACAAAGTCCTCTTGTGCAGCCTCGCTTTCTAAATACCAAATTGCCTCTGGGTAATCTCCGATAAAGCCTGGCACAATCGTCGCAGTGTCTTCTGTATACGCTCTTTGCCCTTCTTCATTTAACAAACTGGAGATGTTGTAGTGGGCATTATGGTGTAATAGCGAGAACGCTTGATGTGAACCGTCACTTTGCTTAGTAATAATAAACGAGACCTGTGGAAGCAAATTAATCGCCCTAACGGACATGCTATTGAGTGCCTGCAGTGGCTTGCCGACGGCTTTATAGTCATAATCCCTATTTAGAACGGGCTTAAGCACAGCATGTAGTTTGTTATATAGCTCTTGCTTTGGATCGTCCGTTTCGTATTTTATCCCCGTTGGCGCACCGATTAGTGATTTGCGATTGATAAACTCACTTAAACTCAAGTGTGACTTACGATACCAATAACGTTTAATTTCCTGACGATGGCTAAGTGGCAGCAGATTTAAAAAGTTTTGCTCACCTTCAAGCCTCAAGAAGTCCATATATAAGCGTGTGATCAACTGATGACCAATGTTGCCATACACGTCAAAACCCGCCACCAGCAAGTAGTGAATGCGCTCGAACAAAGCATAGTCTAATACCCAAGCTGTTTTGGGAGGCTGGCCAATAAAACCTTTAACCACCGTTGCGCTATCAAAATGGCGGAAGATAGTTAATGCTGCATTCGGGTTTTCTCCCTCACCACGCCAAATCAAGTCCATATTGAGACGTTGCCCATCGGCAAACATCTTATCTGCAAGCTCAGTTTTAGCACGTAAGTAATCCTGTTGCTTTGTGGCGTATTTAGCCCAACTGGAAAGCGGTAACGCATTACTTTGCTCAGCCGCAGGTAGCACCAAATCTTCATCATGTTTAAGCAGCAGCTGGTTCACCGCTTCATTGCTATTTTTTTCAGGATCAACAAACGCCACCCAAAAGTGGTCGTTAATGACATTAAGCGCTATTTGGCCTCGGCATACAGGGCCTTTGATAAAGCCTTTTACAATTAACTCGGCCTCATCCAGCATAAATTGATAACGAGAATTAACCGGAATATCTTTGAATACCTTAAATGGGTTTGCTGCAAGCTCTGGCTCATAACCAGGCAGTTTATCCACGTGATAATCCGCTGCATAAAATTGCTGATGTAACCGTGATAGCTTAGCGTCATTCAATGCCAGTGGCATGTGAGTTTTTGACAAAATAGTACTGGGCACTTGCATCAATCGATAATACACCCTATCGACCTTAGGATCGTCAAATGGACGCACCGAACTCACCAACGCAATAGGCTGGCCTGGCGGCGTGCTTGAGCGTACCAATTGGAAAAACGCAGGGTCATCCAGATGAGGGAAGTGGATATGGGCTAAATACCAATGCTCAAATATATAACGCGCGGCAAGGCGGTGTTTATTGGAGTCCTGATTAAGAAATTGTTCCCACTTTTTCACTTCTTTTTGTGCTGCAACACTTGGCTTTGCAATCTGGCTCATTTTACTGCCACTTTGCAGCCATGCTTCCAAGGTTTTGAATTCATCATGCGTGAGCGCTGGTAAGCCGTAGGGCATGCCCGCATGAGGCTGCCGTTTCGCAAGGCTAGAAAACTCGTCCATGGTTGGGCAAGACTGCGTTCTATCTAAAGAGAAATCAAACTCTTTACCCAAGATGCCTTGCTCAGGAAAACGATGAGACATTTTTAACAGCAAGCTATTATAAAGCACACTTCCAGCTAGGTTGCTGTATTCAGATTGATTGCGCTCATTCAGCACTGGGGTAAAACCACGCTCGCGCCACTGTGTCGTGGTTTGAGCATCGAATAACAGCCGGGTTGGTGTTTGTGCTAACAACCGCGTGCCGTCATACACTAACTCCTTCGATAATCCCCTATCTATTCCTTCTGGAGATGACAATTTGAGCTGGCAGGGTGCGTCATAACAACCATGGCAAACCACACAACGCGACTCCAAAATGGGCTTCACGCTTTGCAAGTAACGTGCACCGCCTTGGTGATATTGTTCGATTCGTGCTTGGGGTTGTTCCGGTCCAAACATATCATCATATTTAGACACGCCCAAAGCCACACAGCCAGAAAGCACGGCGACAACCACCGCACAAAACAGTGCACGTTTAGACATTTACTCGCCCTCGTCGTCATCCAGCCCAAGATCAAAAGTCGGCATCATTTCTACTGGAGGCGAAACAAACAATGCATCGCTACTAGTACTCAGGACAGCACTGAGAATAGGCCCTCGATTAATAAGCAATTGCAACTGATGTTCCGCCCCTATCAACTCAGTCACTGTCGTACTAATGTTGTTGAGCGCATAGTCATCAATATGCAAGCTAATATTCTCATCTTCTTTTGGGTTTTGGCACAAATGAGCAAGGAGGTTCTCACTCAACATCACTGATACTTCAGCATCTGGAGAGTCGATATCACGATTCTCGATGTTGTCGTCTAACAAAAAAAGCGGCAGTGATAATGGGGTATCTTGTTGTAATTCCATCAAAGGTTACCATCTGAGTATTTGCTTTATATTAGCACAGTTAGATGGCTGATGGCTGAAAAGGGGCGACGATGCGCCCACCTTAATTACCAAGGAAGCGTGTCACCATTGGAATGCCAAAAACCACCACTGTTTTCGATAGTTAGGTGTTCAATTCTCTTAATTAAACGTTCCGCCGCAACATCTGGACCTATATCACCTGCAAACCCCACCATCTGCGTTTGCACAAAGCCAGGATGGAATAGTCCAACAGCGATATCTTGGTTTTTCAGCTCGTGAGCCATACTCACACTCGCCGCGTTTAATGCTGCTTTCGACATTCTATAGCCAATGTAACCACCAGAACCATTATCTGCAATCGAACCCATACGACTTGTGATCATGGCAACTTTGCTGCCTGCTTTGAGGTTATCGAGCAGTGCATGAGTGACTCGAATTGGTCCTAACGCATTAACGTTAAATTGGTGGTCGATATTTTCAAAATCCATTTCCGCTAGCGTTTCATTGTGAAATACCCCAGCGTTATTAATAAGAATGTCTATCTTCTCCGAGCCCAATGCCGCCAATAGCTTTTTCGCGCCATTTTCCGTTGCAACATCTATATCTTCAATGATATCCACGCCTAGAGATTCTAGTTCTGCTGATGCTTTGCGCACAACCGCCGTTACTTTGCAGCCTAGAGATAAGTATTGTTTACAAAACTCAAATCCGATCCCACGGTTAGCACCAGTCACCAAAACATGTAGTGTCATATCCTTCTCCTCACAATTTATACGCTCAAACTATTACAATTGGTATGAGTTTACTAAACTCAAGGTCAATCCTGACTGAATTCATTTTTATGATGTACTTTTTCACTTTCTGACAACTTTGCTACAGTTATAACTCTGACAACCGTAAGGATATGTTGTGAAACTCGCACTTAGCATCTTCTTCCTTTTCTTCATCCACAAGGCGACTTTTGCCTACCAAATCAATGTCAGTGAGCTGGTCGCTTATCAGCTTGGCCAGCAGCAAATCGCACAACTCATGCAAAAGATATACACACCTTTGGATATCACACCCACACTTGTCGTATTACCCAGTGAGCGCGGATTAGAATATGTAGATCAAGGGTTTTATGATGCGGAAGCAGGACGCACTAGCGCTATTGCAAATGCCTATCCTAACTTACTGCAAATACCCGAACCACTTGCAACCGTTCAAATGGCGGTGTTTTGTCTCAAGAAGGAGCATTGTACTTTGTCGACCCAGCAAGACTATGTGGTAATACAAGGCAGTTTAATAACGGAGCAAGTTTGCCAACGAAAAAAGTTGACATGTAACGCGGTCTCTAACGATGTTTCTGCGTTTCAAGCGCTTAAAAAAGGTCATGTTGAGCAAATTTTAGCTGATGACTTATTTGCGCTGGGTGCGCTATGCCAGTCAGGACTCGCCACAGTTTATGTGCGTAGGCTACGAGATGCGAGTTATCCTATTTATCACTATATCAATCGTAAACACCAAGACCTACTGCCGAAATTAACAGCGTCTATCAAGCATCTAAATAGTAGTGGCGAGCGCGATACTATTCTAAACCGGCTCTCTGATCACTTTGCCACTTGCCATGGCAAAGTGATTGAATTAGAAATACATTAAGTTGAAATATCATCCATGGCAGATTCTATGATAGAGAATACCGCCCCTTGAGGATCGGTTATCACGCTAAAGCGACCAACTTCTGGTATATCTGTCGGCGGTACACAAATTTCTCCGCCAAGCTTTTGGGCATATTCAGCTTTACTATCGCAGTCCAATACCGCAATATAAATCATCCAGTGCGGGGGAATGTCTTCACCCCATTCAGCCGTCATTTCTAACATGCCAGCGACGGGTTGCTCATTTACTTTGAACAAAGTGTAGTCCATATTTCCCATGTCTTTGACTTCGATTTGCCAACCAAATAATGCAGAATAAAAGTCACGACTTTTGTCACTGTTTTTACTCACTAGCTCAAACCAATAAGGAGTATTCGCTTCAAGATGACGTTGTGTGCCAATATGACCCCCCTCTTGCCATAACGCAAAAACCGCTCCACCTGGCTCCTTTAACATTACCATCCGCCCTGCCCCTGGGACATCATGTGGGCCTGCAAGCACTTCCGCACCGAGTTCGTTGGCTTTGTTTAGACATTCATCGACATTGTCTACCGCCACATAAGCAAGCCAGTGACTGGGCATGCCCCCTTGTTGTTGCTCAGCGGTCATCTGATACATAGCAGCGACATCATCGGCTTCTTTTTGCAACATGGTGTAATAACAATCTTCACCAATAGGTTGGTCAAGAATTTGCCAGTCAAATAGTTGGCTATAGAAAGGCTTAGCTGACTGCCAGTCGCTTGAACACAGTTCAATCCAACAAAAGTAACCTAGTCTAAATTCACTAATTATTGCCATAGGGGATCACCTGTCAATCAAAGTCTAATTGAATATAGCAGCAATCAGCCGATAAGAAAGCACAGTCAGAATATGGCTTATTTTTCAATTTGCCCATACTTAGGTGAGCGCACGCCATAAAGCAAACCATTGCTTGAGTCCGCTGATAACAATCTCTGTGACGCTTTTTGCGAAACTTCAAATCCTTTATCTGAAGTGCTTTCAATCACTTGGTTTAGCACCGCGCCAATCAATGCTCCAGCCAAACTGCTATCATGATCACTTCTGTCTTCACTACTTGAAGCTTGTGACTTACCACGCCAAATTACTTGGCCAGTTTTTAAATCAACCAACCTTGCCGATAGTGCGACGGTAGTGTCACTATCCAATACAACGTATGACGTACCATAATCTTGAATCTCAATGTATAAAGCAGCGTCGGCAGCAAAGATTTCATAGAGCTTGTCTATCGCGACACTGTGAACATCATGAGCCACAGTTAAGCCGTTATTTTTAAAAGTCTCATTGACCAAAGATACTGGAAAAACATAATAGCCAGAGTCTGCAAGTGGCTTCACCACTGTCGCCATTACTCCAAAAGGGGCTACAACTTCATTGGTATTATTGACAGGCGGTAACACCAGTATCGACTTAGGATCGCTTTGAATAAAAGCGCTGTAATCCTGTTTAGGTGCCGTCGCACAGCCATTCAATAAGGCAAAAGTCAAAAGCACCAAGCCCGCTTTAATCCATTTCATGTTATTCTCCCTGCGCATTTTTTTGTAA
This sequence comes from Pseudoalteromonas sp. Isolate6, assembly GCF_022398435.1. Classification (NCBI taxonomy): domain Bacteria; kingdom Pseudomonadati; phylum Pseudomonadota; class Gammaproteobacteria; order Alteromonadales; family Pseudoalteromonadaceae; genus Pseudoalteromonas; species Pseudoalteromonas sp. Isolate6. Next base: position 11,172 of record NZ_JAKEVK010000011.1, read on the forward strand.
AAAGTCGATATATTGCTTGGACTCAGGATACAGTTGTTTTTCCTTTTCAAAATAGGCAAACCCTTTTCTGTCATCCCCTTGCATCAAGTATAAGTAACCGAGATGCGCATACATGCCTGGTGCTGGGCTGACCTGAGCTGCTTCGGCGCGCGTTATGCTTGACTCTAATTGACTGACCTGCTCCTCAAGGGACTGTCCGTCACCTCGAAAGAACTCATAAAGGTTACGTTCGTAAGAACCGTAATAATATTGGGGTGCCGTACTCTGACACCCAGATAATATCAATAGTAAAGTCGCCACAAATATCGTTTGCTTCATAATTTACCTAAGATTTAGATTAGCTGTGAGATTATTTATAGAGGCTTCCAATCGCCTTTCTCGATGCCGCTAACCAAGTTGTTAACCGCCTCACGAATGGCTAAATCAAGTACCTTGCCGTTAAGCGTTGAGTCATACCCAGCAGTGCCACCAAAGCCAACCACTTCACGATTAGACAAGCTGTATTCACCAGCACCTTGCACTGAGAAAACAACTTCTGAACTGGTCACATCAACGATATTAAGATTTACCTTAGCGTAAGCAATTTGCGATTTTCCTTTACCTAAAATGCCGAATAGCTGTTTATCACCTACTTCTTTTCGACCAAACTCAGAAACATCTCCCGTAATAACAAAGTTAGCACCTTTAATGCTTTGTTTTGTACCAGTAAACCCAGCTTCTTGGGCGATCTCAGTCATGTTTTCTCTATCTAAAACAATAAAGCGATTGCTCTGCTGTAAGTGTGTGGTCAGAATAGTTTTTGCCTGAGAGCCTAAGCGGTCCGGTCCTGAACTAAACACACCATTATGAAAAGCTGAACGGTTTTGCAACTTACCAACCGCTAACTGGCTTTTTGGGCCATTGTAAGCCTGGTTATATGAGGCCACTTTTGGCGCTTCTACCGTTCTTGATGCTTCCGTTGCGCAACCCGCGGTTAATCCGACAAACGTCAATGCAATTACTGTGGCGAGCGGTTTATTCATTATCATTCTCCTAGAGTCTTAAGCGTCTGTCTGCGACGCGACGAGTCGTTTTGTTGATATTAATGTAGATTAATTTCGCTGACTTTAGTGTTAATTTTTGTTTGAGAACAATACAATCACGCTACATCTAGACTGGGGTGTTAAAGACATTGAAATATCAAACCGAGCGCCGCATCAGAAAAAGTGGTGTAAACGACTAGAGGAGTGGCTATCAAAAAACTATAGCTCCTTTATTAACAATAAGTTATTAAATCAGTAAGCTTGTGATTCGCTTAATGCTACTGGAAGCAGCAGGTAAGATCACCGTTAGCAAATCGCCGAACACTTTCCAACAAATTAGCGCTGACGCATCACGCCTTCTTGAATGGTCGATGCAATCAACTCACCTTGGCGGTTGAAAAATTGGCCACGTACTAGGCCCCGGCCATTAGACGCGCTTGGACTATCAACACTATATAAAATCCACTCATCCATTCTAAACGGACGATGGAACCACATTGCATGGTCTATTGTTGCAACTTGCATATTAGGCTGCATAAACGACAAACCGTGTGGTTGTAGTGCCGTTGGTAAGAATTCAAAATCAGAAGCATAAGCCAGTAAATAGTTATGGATCCTTCTGTCGTCTGGCATGTCACCATTGGCTTTAAACCAAACATTTCTCACCGGATCCTGTTTTTTGGGTTTAAATGGATTTTGAAAGTTTACAGGGCGCATATCTAGCGGCATTTCTTGCGTAAATTTAGCTCGAAGTGATTCAGGAATGAGGTCTGCATGTTCTTGATAAAAGTGGAGTGATGACTTTAACGTTTCAGGCTCTGGCACATCCGGCATCAAAGATTGATGAGAAACTCCAGGCTCGTCACCTTGGAAAGAGGCTGTCATGTAAAATATCGGCTTACCATATTGAATGGCACTGATCCTACGCGTGCTAAAACTTCGACCATCACGAATATTTTCAACATCGTAGACAATGGGCTTACTCGCATCACCAGGACGCAAAAAGTAAGAGTGCAGCGAGTTAACAAAGCGCCCTTCTGGTAAGGTGTACTTTGCCGCAGACAACGCCTGCCCCATCACCTGACCTCCAAACACTTGAGGAAAACCAAGATCTTGGCTTTGACCTCTGTATATCCCTTGCTCAATTTCTTCAAGGCTGAGTAAATCCAACAGATTTTGTAACACTTGACTCATGTTGCACTCCGAACGTCTAGTAGAACTGGCGATAGTCGTTATAATGAGATAATACTTTTACCAAATCCAAGTAAGACACGGACTGGTAGCAAACCAAGTATATTGCTCAAATGAGTATAATACATCATAACTCAAACTATTGGACTAACCTATATGGCTTATTGGCTGTTTAAAACAGAACCCGATGCATTTTCCATTGATGACTTAAAAAACGCGCCTGAGCAGCAAACTTTTTGGGAGGGAATTCGTAATTATCAGGCAAGAAACTTCCTGCGCGACGAGGTTAAGGTGGGTGACTCAGTGTTTATTTACCACTCAAGCTGTAAAGTGCCTGCGGTTGTCGGTATTGCCAAAGTAGTGAAAGCAGCAGAGCCAGATCCACACCAATTTGACTTAAGCAGTGATTATTATGATGCCAAATCAAGCACCGATAGCCCTCGCTGGGTAGGCGTCACTCTAGCATACGAGCAGCACCTACGCCCGGTGACCCTGCAGGCGATAAAAGCCAACACTGCGCTCACCGAACTGGCTCTAAAAAAAGGGGGGCGATTATCCATCATGCCCATCATCGAACCTGAGTGGCAGATTATTTTAGAGATGTCGGGGCAAAGCTAGCGTTTTGCTTTGCCTTTTTGTCGTCCGTGTTTAGGCACTATGCTGATATATAGCAGCAAAGCGACCCAAGAAAATAGTAGCGTTCCTATCAGCCAGCCGTTTTTTTCATGCCCTTTGCTGCGCTTGCTTCCTGCAACTAAAGCGACAGGAAGTAAGTAAGCGCATACAATTGCAATCATCAAGAAGAGTTCTTCGAACATAGTGATGACCAGTCAACCTCTGATGCAAGCACCCGTTGCGGTGCAATATAGTGCAAAATATCTCCCCCTGTAATGTTGTAATCCAGAGGTGGGTTTAGATCCATATTTAGCGCATTTATATCGTGCGCAACACCGAGCAGCGTCGCATCATGATGCTGTTTAAAATAACCAAAAATATCACCAAAGGTTAAACAGCTTACCTCTGCTGGTAAGGCTAAGCTGAATTGCGTATCGCCGTGTAGCGTCGACAGCAATTCCTCTTGTACTCGGCTTGAGCCAGGATCTTGCATGGCTCGCACTAAGATTTCAGCAGACATAGATGCTGAGCATTCAACATTTTTACAATGCTCTCTTAAAAGCAGTGCTTTGCTATCGTCCAAGAAGTGCGCGCTAATATGCGCTTCGGGTTTTACTACTCGGCTAAGCTTTAGCGCGGTGGTAAATGTCTGATTATCATCATCGCCATCAATGATGATTTTGTCAGCCCGCTCGATGTTGATCCGGCTTAACTGTTCGTCATCAGTAAAACTGGTTAAACGCGCAAATGCGACTTCCGGATAACTCAACAGCGGATGCTCCATGGCCTCGGTGACCGCCAATACGATTTTTCTATCTTCGCGCTTATTGTCACCTAGAATATAATCCACCATTTTTTTCGTTCTCACATCATGCCAACCAAAAATTACGATGTGGTTTTGCAAATGTGCAAAATCTTTTTCCCCTGTCATGCCTCTTCTCACCCAATACGTCACAAATTGTCCAGCTTTTCCCAATAACACACCAAATAGCGCAAGGCCAAATGGGATCTGTATAATGGCAACGACTAAACGGCCAAAATCCGTTGTTGCACTAAAGTCTCCGTAGCCAACTGTTGAAGTCGTCACCACGTAGTAATAAAAGAACGTGCTCAGTGGCAATAATGCCGATTCATTGCTGAGCCATAACAACCCCCAAGTCACCAACATATGAATGAGCGTTGCCATAAATAACAGTTGCCAGCTGGCCTTATCCACATGAGCCCGCATCAAAACAACTAAACGCTTAAAAATTATAGGCATATTGCTTCCCTATCAAATACATACTGCTACCTTACTGCAGATTTTAGCCAAAAAACAACACGACATATCGACTTCTTTGATATAGTCTTAGAAAAGGTTACAAGAAGTAATGAGGGGTTAACATGGCTGGCGTATTGGCCTCAGTAAATCAACGCACACAACTGGTGGGTGAAAACCGCCTAGAGTTGCTATTGTTTCATCTTCATAGCCGCCACTTTTTTGCGCTCAACGTCTTTAAAGTAAAAGAAGTTGTTAAGCTCCCTCATCTTAACAAAATGCCCAATGCACACCCTAAAGTGTGTGGCGTAACCAACATCCGTGGCGAGTCTATTCCGGTTATCGATTTACGACAAGCGATATGCATGCCGCCATGCGACCGAGACAAAGACTGTAACTTAGTGATCACAGAGTACAACCGCTCAGTGCAGGCTTTCTTAGTTGGTAAAGTTGACCAAATCGTCAATACTACGTGGTCCGATATTATGCCAACTCCTAAGTCTGTTGGCCGTAACCATTACCTCACCGCACTGACTAAAATAAAACGTGACGGCGCTGAACACATCGTTGAAATCATCGATGTAGAAAAGGTACTTGCCGAAATCGTTGAATACAAAGTTGAGATCCCGCAAGACATTCTAGATAAAGATATCATCAATGAGTTTCATGGCCGTAAAATTTTACATGCCGATGATTCGCCGACCGCTCGTCGTCAAGTTGCCGATACCTTGGCACAATTGGGCATAGAAATCATCCCGGCAACTGACGGTCAAGAGGCGCTAAACGTGTTAAAGCACTGGGCCGACGAAGGTATAGACGTACAAAAAGAGTTACTTGCGGTGATCACCGATGCAGAAATGCCCGTCATGGATGGCTACCGACTGACCTATGAAATTCGCAACGACAGTCGCCTGAAAGACCTTTATGTCATTCTCAATACCTCACTCAGTGGCAGCTTTAACCATGCCATGGTCGAAAAAGTGGGCTGTAATGCGTTTCTATCAAAGTTCCAGCCCGATTTATTGGTAACAGAAGTACAAAACCGGTTGAAGGACGTTTTGCAAAAATAAACATAAATACTGTATAAAAAACCAGTTTATGTTTCTTTATAAATCATAATGTTACCTTTACTCAATTAGGTTTGCTTTGCGATATGCTGGGATTTACGGCAGCGACTCGGTATACTTGCCATCATTTGAGCAAATAGGCAAAGCAATGGACGTATCAGAATTACTCGACGGCCTCAACGACAAACAGCGCGATGCAGTCGCCGCACCTCTGCAAAACATGCTAGTGCTCGCAGGTGCGGGTTCAGGTAAAACACGAGTACTCGTTCATCGTATAGCTTGGCTTATGCAAGTTGAGCAGGCCTCTGCATTTAGTATTTTCGCGGTAACCTTTACCAATAAGGCAGCCAAAGAAATGCGTGCTCGTGTTGAAGCGACGCTCAATGGCCCTGTTGGTGGTATGTGGATAGGCACTTTCCACGGCCTTGCCCACCGCATGTTACGCGCCCATCACCGTGAAGCTAAATTACCAGAGTCATTTCAAATTTTAGATAGCGATGATCAGCAACGAATGATCCGCCGTTTGCTCAAAGCCATGAATATCGATGAGAAAAAGTGGCCACCTAAGCAGTTAAGCTGGTACATCAGCGCGCGTAAAGACGAAGGGTTAAGACCCAAAGATATTCAAGCATATGATGTCAATGAACAGCTGATGTTGAATGTATATAGTGCTTACCAAGATGCCTGTGATAGAGCTGGTCTTGTTGACTTTGCTGAGATCCTATTGCGCTGCTACGAGCTATTACAGCAACAACCTACCTTGCTACGTCACTATCAACAACGCTTCCGCCATATGCTAGTGGACGAGTTCCAAGATACCAATAGCATTCAATATTTGTGGTTGCGCCTGCTGGCAGGTAGTGACAACAATATCATGATCGTAGGTGATGACGACCAAAGTATTTACGGCTGGCGTGGTGCAAAAATAGAAAACATCAAACGTTTTCTGGACGACTTTAACGCCGAGACGATCCGACTTGAACAAAATTATCGTTCTACTGCAACCATTCTAAAAGCATCCAATGCGCTCATTGAAAACAACGCGGAACGAATGGGTAAAAGTCTCTGGACTGACGGAAACCAAGGCGAGCCAATTTCAATTTACGCCGCTTTTAATGAACTTGATGAAGCACGCTTTGTGGTTGGCAAAATTAAATCTTGGTTACAGGCTGGCAATGCGCTCAGCGACAGCGCGGTACTCTACAGAAACAACGCACAGTCCCGAGTATTAGAAGAAGCCCTACTTCAAGAAGGGTTAAAATACCGTATTTATGGCGGTATGCGTTTCTTCGAACGCCAAGAGATTAAAGATGCCCTGTCTTATCTTCGTATAATCAGCAATCGCAATGATGACGCAGCATTTGAGCGTGTGATAAACACGCCTGCCCGTGGTATTGGCGATAAAACGTTAAGCCATATTCGCGATTGTGCGCGTCACGAATCACTCTCACTTTGGGATGCAGCCAAAGCCGTGCTTGCACAAAAGCATTTAGCAGGAAGAGCTGCTACAGCGGTGACAAAATTTATTGAACTAGTCGAGCAGCTCGACGATAAAATTGCAGAACTTGAACTGGCACAGCAAGCACAGACAGCCATTGAGCAGTCAGGTCTCATGGCAATGTATCAAGCCGAAAAAGGCGAAAAAGGCCGCGCTCGAGTGGAGAACTTGGAAGAATTGATCAGTGCTTGTGGTCAGTATGAGCTTCCTATCGATGAAGACTTTACCTCACCATTACAAGGCTTTTTAGCCTATACCTCTTTGGAGGCAGGCGAAGGCCAGGCTGACGAGCATGAAGACGCAGTACAAATGATGACGCTGCACTCAGCCAAAGGTCTCGAGTTCCCACTGGTCTTTATGGTTGGGGTGGAAGAAGGCATGTTCCCATCGCAGCAAAGTAATGAAGAGTCGGGCCGCTTGGAAGAAGAGCGCCGCTTGTGCTACGTCGGTATGACGCGTGCCATGGATAAGCTTTACATTAGCCACGCAGAAAGCCGCCGCTTGTATGGTCAAGAAAAACATCACAGCCCTTCAAGGTTCTTACGTGAAATTCCTGAAGACTGCATGGAAGAAATTCGGATTAAAACACAAATTTCTCGCCCTGCTAACTCGGGTCGATTCAGCCCATCAATCAGTCATGCGACTTTTGAAGATAGCGGCTTTAATTTAGGCCAGCGTGTCCTGCATGCCAAATTTGGTGCAGGCACAGTGCTTAACTATGAAGGTGCTGGTGCTCAGTCACGCATTCAAGTTAGCTTTGATGATGTTGGTAGTAAGTGGTTAGTAACCGCCTATGCAAGACTTCAAGCACTCTAATCTGCCGCTATTACGCTCTCAGCTTGCCGATGCGCGCCATCGGCAACTCTTGCTTATCACCGGCAGCCAAGCTTGGTGCTACGCGCAGTGTCAGCAGCTACTAGCAAACTCAAACGATAATCTTATCCTAAGTAGCAGTAAGGCATTAGAAAATGCCGTTTGGCCTGAGCATTTACACCAAATACTCGGACAAGAATTTAGCAACTTAGTCTACGACGGCTTTAGTGGTATTGTGCCTAACAAAATCGCAGCTGCGGCGGGCACTGTAAAGGCAGGCGGCTTACTGCTGTTGTTACTTCCCGAATTAGATGCACTCGACCACTGGCTAGACCCTGCAATTACCCGCTGGTGCTCTGAGGGGCAAATACCCAAACATAGCTACTTTTTAAAAAGGTGGCAGCAACTCTGGCAGCAACAACCAGCTTGGCATATCAGCGAGCACTTTGGGGTTCAACTGCCCTCAGCGTATCTTGCTGCAAGTTCAGCGGTTTGCGGTATTGAAGAGCAACAAAACGTACTGGCACAACTCTCCACAGCATTGGAAAACCGGCAAAAACCTGTATTACTGAGCGCAGATAGAGGTCGGGGGAAGAGCGCGCTATTGGGCCTCTTGGCATCAAAGCACCCTACACAACAATTTGTTATTTGTAGCCGCCATTTCCATGCTCTACATAGTTGCTTTGACATGCTTGCTCAAGCACTCAATACCGAGGTTGAGGTAAAAACAAAGAAGCTGGCTAATCTCAGCTATCTGGCACCAGATGCGTTACTACAACAAGCCTCTACGCTTGATAGCAATACGGTTATTTTGGTGGATGAAGCAGCCGCCTTGCCAGTTCCATTTTTAATACAAGTCGCTCAATTTGGTTTTCGCTGCATTTTTTCCAGTACCATAGTTGGTTATGAGGGTAATGGTAGAGGCTACACATTGCGGTTTAAGCGCTACTTGGAATCACATTACCCAAGTTATCTTAACTTCACCTTGTCGACTCCTATTCGCTACGCATCGGATGATCCGTTGGAGCGGCAGATCAGGGATTTATTTGTACTCGAGTGTAAAGCGACATCACCCCAACTCACCTCGCCAACCACAATGCGTGCTATCGCACAGAGTGAGTTGTTAGAAAATAGCTCGTTACTTGAGCAAGTATTTTCACTACTCGTATTAGCACATTATCAAACCAGCGTGGATGATTTAAGGCAATTATTAGATGCACCCGATCTCCACTTACAGGGCGCATTTTGCAATAACGAGCTAGTAGGCATTTGCCTTGCTGTTATCGAAGGCGGACTCGCTGCAGATCTCGCAGGAGATATTCTGGTAGGAACGCGAAGGCCCGCAGGCCATCTCATGGCGCAGCAGCTAACGACAAGCTTTGGTGACAACCGCTTTGTCACCGAAAAAAGCGCTAGAGTCGTTAGAATAGCCGTACACCCAGATGTACAACAGCAAGGAATTGGCCGCCGCCTACTGGCTTCTTTTGAAACCACATTATCAAAAGATATCAGTTACATAGGAACCAGTTTTGGTCTTACAGCGCCGTTGCTTTCGTTTTGGTCACAGCGTCACTATCAGCCAATGAAACTAGGGTTTAAGCAAGATAAAGCCAGTGGCGAGTACGCAGTTTTGATGCTTAAAAAAGTCAGAGGCGAATTAGACAACACCTATACTCAAGTATTTAAACAAGCTTTTTTCTATCAGTTACGCTCGCACTATCAACAACTTGATACTGAGGTGGTTGCCGCTATATTAGCTACAATGCCCTTTAAAAGCATAACTAGTGAACAGCTGGATTATTTGTGCTATCTACGTAACAGCAATCCGGTCGAGCAACAAGTATGTCCTTTTTTATGGCAGCTGATCACAACCGATCCTCGATTGCTTAAAAACTTAACTAAAGTTTCCAAAGCATTAGTAATTCGTCTAATATTACAGCAACATTCGACCCAAGTCGTACTTAATTTGCTTGGGTTATCTGGTAAAAAAGCCCTCACCACAACGCTTAGAGAGACAGTGCGGCAAGTATATGAGTATTTTCGGTGTTAAATTTTTACTATTCGTTTTTGCTTCTGCTGTACTAAATTTTACAGCTTCCGCTCAACCTGTTGTGAAAATTGGTATGTCCACCGCACTTTCTGGGCCTGCAAAAGAGATAGGTCAACAACTAAGGGCTGGTGCCGAGCTACATTTTAACTTTTATAACCAGCATAAAGCCGATAACGCCGCTGCAATTGAGTTGCAGGTGTTGGATGATGGCTATGAGCCACACAAAACCGTAACCAATGCTCGTAAGCTCGTTTATGAAAATAAAGTCGATGCATTATTTGGTGTTATGGGCACGCCCACATCTTATGCCATAAAGCCTATTTTGGAGCACTCTAAGGTCCCCTTTCTTATGCCATATACTGGCGCTGAGTTTCTTCAAGATCCTAATACTTTCAAAGTGTTTAACCTTCGCACTAGCTACAATAAAGAAGCACAAGATATCATCCGCTACTTTATCGATGAACAAAAACTACAGCGGGTGGGTTTACTCATTCAAGCCGATGAATTTGGTCTAACCGTAGAAAAGAGCCTCACCAGAGCGCTTTCTGAACGTGGATTAAAGCCCGTTGTGATAACACGTTTTAGGCGCAATACTGATGATATAGAGCGAGCCCTTGGACAAGCGCAGCGGCATCAAATAGAGGGCCTAGCTATGGTCGGCACCTACACGCCACTGTCCAAGTTTATTAATCGTGCCATAGAGGTTGGCCTTGAAACACAATACGCTACGGTTTCATTTGCCTCCTCCAATGAGCTGTTTGCCAGACTAAATGGCACGCCAAAGGTATTGGTCACCGAAGTGGTACCTGATCCTGCGGTTTGTAAAGGTAAGCTTTGTGACACTTTTCGCGAGGCAATTCGTAATACCACCCTGTCCCAAAATGAGCAGGTATTCGAAGGCTATCTCAATGCCTACTTATTAACGACTGCAATCCAGCAATGTGACCTGCCCATTGATAGTGACTGCCTACTAACCGCATTACAACAGGAGTTGGAGCATAACGCCGTTATTCAAGAGGTATTTATGCTCCAGCCAGCGCAAAAGAAATTGCCAGTTTACCGTTCCTTTTTCCAATAATGTTCTATGCTTAGTTGATACTGACCATATGCGAGGCTAACATGGATTTAATTAACTTTCGCGTCGGGAAAAAAACAATATCACTGCAAATCCTCGATATTCTATTAACTGAGCGCTACGAAGAAAACTTAACAGACCTACCTAATGACAACCCAAGCTTCCTTGGTGTTAAGGATTATATGGGAATACCCACTCCCATATTCGATTTAGGGATCATCCTCAATAAACGTTCTTCTTATGAGACTAACCAAGAACTTGTAGACATGCTTAAAAAGCGAGAAGAAGACCATAAAGAATGGCTACACGCTCTAGAAGCAAGTATTTTTAATGATGTTCCCTTCACTAAAGCTAAAGATCCTAAACAATGCGCCTTTGGTCAGTGGTTTTACGGCTTCAAAACTGAAAATGACGACCTAAAAGCGCTCCTAAAACGCTTCGAAGAACCACATGAAAAACTCCATTCATTAGCAGATAAACTGTTGATGATGTGCGCACAAGGGCAAAAACAACAGGCCATAGAAACGCTCGCTCGTGAAAAGAGCACCACCTTTAATAAGCTGATGCGACTTTTTGAATCCGCCCGTGACCAAATCATGCTCGACCATAAACCCATTATTGTTTTTACCACTCAAGATGGCCAAAGTCCGCATATCGGTTTGCTAGTCGACAAGGTCGAAGATAACGTTCACTGTGACGAAAGCGATATTAAATCACTGCAGGAAATGACCAGTATCGGTTTTGAGATAGATGCTCAAACCAAAAAGTTAATGAAAGGTTTGGTCAAGATGGGAAAACGCCACAGCGTATTGATTGACCCCAGTGCCATTTTCCGCCCTGAACATTTACAAAGCTATGAGCCCGAAGAAACGGAAGAATACGGTTTGTTTTAGGTTTGGAAAATGGAATACAAAAAAACGCCGCAATTTTTGCGGCGTTTTTTGTATTCTAAGTAACCTGCTTTCGAGATAAGTTGTTATCCCAAGTCCAGGTTAACTATTATTTAGCTTGGCGGCTAGCGCGTTTACGCTCGCTTTCAGTCAATAACTTCTTACGAATACGGATGCTTTCAGGTGTTACTTCTACAAGCTCGTCGTCATCGATGAACTCAAGCGCTTGCTCTAGTGACATAACAACAGGTGGCACAAGGTTTTGTGCTTCATCAGTACCAGATGCACGTACGTTGGTTAACTGCTTGCCTTTAAGCGCGTTTACCGTTAGGTCGTTATCACGGCTGTGAATACCAATAACCATACCTTCGTACACTTCAACACCGTGACCAATGAATAGGCGACCACGCTCTTGTAGGTTAAATAGTGCGTTTGTTAGCGCTTTACCTGCTGCATTCGCGATTAGTACACCATTCTTGCGCTGACCAATGTTACCGCCTTTGTGTGGACCGTAATGTGAGAACGTGTGGTACATCAAACCAGAACCAGATGTTAACGTCATAAATTCAGTTTGGAAACCAATTAGACCACGTGCAGGCATCATGAAGTCCATACGCACACGACCTTTGCCATCTGGAGACATGTCAGTCATTTCTGCTTTACGCAGACCAAGCTGCTCCATGATAGAACCTTGGTGCTCTTCTTGACAGTCAATGGTTACTGTTTCGTACGGCTCTTCTAGCTGACCATCAACTTCACGTAGGATTACTTCTGGACGAGATACTGCAATCTCGTAGCCTTCACGACGCATATTCTCAATCAGAATACCCAAGTGAAGTTCACCACGACCAGATACACGGAAGCTATCTGGGTTATCGGTTTCTTCAACACGTAGTGCAACGTTGTGCACAAGCTCAGCTTCTAGACGCTCAAGGATATTACGCGAGGTGACGTATTTACCTTCTTGGCCTGAGAATGGAGACGTGTTTACAGAGAAAGTCATTGTTACTGTTGGTTCATCAACAGATAACGGAGGCAATGCTTCAACATTGTTCTGGCAACAGATAGTGTCAGAAATTTTCAGTTCGCCAAGACCTGTGATTGCGATGATATCACCTGCAGTTGCTTGCTCAACCTCATGACGGTCAAGACCTAAGTAACCAAGTACTTGACCTACTTTACCGTTACGTGTTTTACCATCAGCACCGACGATAGTCACCTGTTGGTTAGGCTTAACTGAACCGCGTTTAATACGGCCAACACCGATAACACCTACGTATGAGTTGTAATCAAGCTGAGAAATTTGCATCTGGAACGGACCTTCAGGATCCGCGTTAGGCGCTTCAACTTCGTCTACGATAGCTTGGAACATTGGTTCCATATTGTCAGACGGCTCATCTAGGTCAAGTGTTGCCCAACCGTTGATTGCTGATGCGTAGATCACTTTAAAGTCTAGCTGTTCGTCAGTTGCACCTAAGTTATCGAATAGGTCAAAAACTTGGTCCATTACCCAATCAGGACGAGCACCCGGCTTGTCGATTTTGTTGATTACAACAATAGGCTTAAGACCCTGAGCAAACGCCTTTTGCGTTACGAAACGCGTTTGTGGCATCGGACCTTCTTGTGCATCAACTAGTAGTAATACTGAGTCAGCCATCGAAAGAACACGCTCTACTTCACCACCGAAGTCGGCGTGTCCCGGAGTATCTACGATATTGATACGGTAGTCGTTCCACTTGATTGCGGTATTTTTTGCAAGGATGGTGATACCACGCTCTCTTTCAAGATCGTTTGAATCCATCACTCGCTCTTCATTACCACCGCGCTGCTGTAGTGTACCTGATTGCTCAAGTAGCTTGTCTACAAGCGTTGTTTTACCGTGGTCTACGTGCGCGATAATCGCGATATTTCTTAACTTTTCGATGCTCATATTATTACTCAGTGAAGTTGGCCCTCAGTGATCCTAGTCGATCTACGCAAAAATGCGCGTTGAGATTGCCCGATTGAGAATTAAAGGTCGCGTATTATCTACTATTAATGTGACAGATGAAAGTTTATCCAACATTTTTTTCAATAATCCTGATCGGTCCGTGTATAAATCAACAACCTAGTCTGGCTTCTGTACGGTCTGATCGCAGCTATAGTCCATTTATGGTCTTTTATCGTCCGATTATGGACTGAACACTTGTAAATAAAAGACAAATATCATTAATATCAATAAGGTAAGTTTGGCATAGGCGTTGCTGCTCCCCTGTAGAGTAGAATAACTATCACAGCATACCGATACACAAGGTGCGTGGATTTGGAGTAAATATGGTAACGCATTCACTTAAAATGGCCTGGCAAAAACTTCGCAGCCATGTCAGTTACACCCTAACAATAATAATTACGCTCGCGCTGACACTCGGTGCGCTGGTAGCGATGTATAACCTAAACTATCAATTGCTCGCAGCTCCGCTTCCTTATCCAGATGCAGAGCGCTTGGTATTAATGCGTGGCGCGTTGGTAGATGACAATAATGAAGTGAAGCAAAGCAATTTTATTCCTCATGCTGGCAGCTTAGAGGCGTATGACAAGCAAGCACAATTTTCTGATATCGAAGTGATGGCCATTCAGAATATCAGTATTGATGTTGAACAAAGTTTACCGAGCAGCCCAACATTTAATACTGGCGCGATCACCCCCGAGTTTATGTCGATATTCAATGTACCACTGGCATTGGGACGGTACTTTTCAGTAGATGAAGGGATAGGTAGCCAACAACCTGTCGCGATCGTTTCACACCAAGTGTGGCAACGTTATTTCGGCGGAAATACAAACGTTCTAGACCAAACATTGGTATTTAAAGGGGTGAGCTTTAAAATTGTTGGCGTCACCGACGAGCGATTCATTGAGCCGGTATTATCCACACCTAACTGGCACACCGATGTATGGATCAGTTATGACTATAATGATTCTCCAACACCAACATGGCAAAGGAATAATATCCAGACATATCAATTGCTAAAGTTACATGATGTACAACATGCACGTCGCGCAAAGCTTTCTCTTGAAAACTGGCTGAATGAACAACTACAACAACAAACTGCTGGCGAGCAAACTTTCGCTAATAGTAAAGTACAACTTGAATTTGTACCGATGAAAACTCGTATTATTGGTGAAGCATCACAAGTGAGTATAATGATGCTACTCGGAAGCTCTGTATTACTATTAATCGCATTAAGTAATATTTGTAATTTAGTGCTTTCACGTGCCGCCGAGCAACAAAAAAGCTTTGCCGTTCAAGCCGCTTTAGGTGCCAAGCCTAATCATCTATTTTTCCACATTGCGATAGAATTAGGGCTGTTATTTATCAGCGCAGCAGCATTATCGCTTTTAATCGCTGAGGGGATCATAAGGCTACTAAAATCAGGGGTTGTCGGCCCGCTCGCTCGTTTGCAAGAGCTGCAACTCGAAGCGCATACTATTGCTTTCGCCTTTACTGTCAGTATCTTATTATGTTTGCTACTTTCTTGGATAGTAAGCCGTCAGCTTAACTACCGTCATATTATTCAACAGCTGCAAAGTAGTGGTAAAGGTACTGGCGTTCAGATTTCCGCGATGACCCGCACCTTATTAATCTCATTTCAATTATTTGTTTGCCTGTCACTGCTCACTATTTGTCTGGGGATATTCCAAACAAGCTGGCAAAACTTGCAACGTGATACGGGAATACGAGAACAAAATACCTATCAAGTAGCACTAAACTTAGGTACTTTGCTACAACAGATGAGCCGCGGGGAGCGCTCACAACTGCTTCTATCCGCCGTTGACTCGTTAGCAAAGTTACCGCAGGTAACCAAAGTAGGCATTGGCGGTTATCCCCCTTTTTCCTATTGGCTACCGGGCTTTTCAAATCGTCAAATGCAATTTGAACCTGGTATCGAAAAAAATTCGTTTGAATATCAAAGTACCACTGGTACTTGGCCATACTTTGACGCCTTTGGGGCAACACTTATCGACGGTAGGGCCTTTACTCATGAGGAAGCCATTAATAATGCGCCTGTTGTCATTGTCAATCAGACCCTAGCTACGCAATTACGCCAGCAAGGACAAGTATTGGGCGCTAAACTATACCCCCGAAATGGCCAACAAAGCGTTGAAGTAGTTGGTGTTGTCGAGGACATTTATCTTCCCAAACAACCTGATATTGCAAGGGTTTTCATCCCCTCAGTGCCAACTGGTTACCCCTTTGTGTTAATTGAAACTCACGCACATGCCACCATTAGTCGAGCAGAAATAAATCAGGCACTCACAGGTATCCACCCGCAAATGCGTGTCTATAACTTTCAGTCCACGACCATGCTTTTGGCTACGCACTTACAGCAAGCTCGTGTCATTAGTATGTTTACTTTGATGCTATCGATATTTGCACTTGCGCTTGCGGCACTTGGTATTTACGGTGTATGTAAGTACAGCGTGGCGTTACGTCGGTTTGAGTTAGGCGTGAGAATGTCAGTTGGTGCAACACCGATTGCCGTATTTAAACTGGTATTACGAGATAATTTGCGCCCTATTACTGCAGCGGCGTGCGCTTCTATCATAGTGTTATTGAGTATTTCAACACTTCAAGATACGCTTGTACCTATTACAATAGATAGTGCTGTCCATTGGCTAATTTCACTTGCCACTGTAATCACTTTAGTCACGGGTGTTACGCTACTATCTTCGAGAAATATTATTGCCCGCCCCGCATTACATGCACTTCGCGGAGAGTAATAGAATGATTAGGAAAATAATAAATCAAGGAAGCTTACTTTGAGTGCTAAACCACAAATATTGCTAATAGAAGACAACAGAGAAGTTAGATTAGCTGCGCGATTTGTATTGGAAGATTTAGGTCTAGCCGTCGAAGAAGTTGAAAATCCAGTGCAAGCACTCAGCTTTCTTGAACAACACCAGCCTAGCTTGATCCTACTCGATATGAACTTTGAGTTAGACTCTACATCGGGGCAAGAAGGACTCAGGTTTCTACGACAGCAACAGCAACTTGGCAATACCATCCCTATTGTGGCTATGACCGCATGGTCACATACTGAGCTTGTGGTCCAAGCCATGCAATTAGGCGCCGTAGACTTTCTAGAAAAACCATGGAAAAACCAGCGCTTTGAACAAGTTATTAGGGGCCAGTTACAGCTCAATAAGCTAAAAAATAAAAGCCAAGCTCTTCAGCATGCGCTCGCTGGAGATGCTAAACCTGTGTTATGGCGCAGCAAAGCCATGCAACACCTGATGACGCAATTAGAAGTCATGGCTCCCACGGATGCCAATATTCTGTTAACTGGAGAGAATGGAGTTGGCAAAAGCTTAATAGCCCAGTGGATACATCAACACTCGCAACGTGCAGCGCAGCCATTTATTTCCGTTAACATGGCAACCATCCCTGAGCAACTGTTTGAAAGTGAGCTTTTTGGCCATACCAAAGGCGCATTTACTGACGCCAAATCAGACCGTGCAGGACGGTTTAAATTAGCGGATCTTGGTACCTTATTTTTGGATGAAATCGGCACTCTTCCGCTTGCACAACAAAGTAAGTTGCTGCGAGTGCTAGAGTCTCGAGAATATGAAGCCGTCGGCTCAAGCGTCACTGAAGTCGCAGACGTGAGGCTCATTAGTGCAACGAATGCAAACTTAGAGCTGTTAATCGCTCAAGCTGAGTTTCGCCAAGATCTTTTCTACCGCATCAATACCTTCACAATCGAAATTCCCCCCTTGCGTACACGTCCTGAAGACATTGAATTATTAGCGGAACACTTTATCAAAACCCATGGTCAGCGGTATGGAAAAACACAATGCAGGCTTACACCCACAGCACTAAATCAGCTAAAACAGTACGATTGGCCGGGTAATACCAGAGAGCTTGGGCACTTGCTCGAACGCGCAGTGTTATTAACGCAAACGGGTGAAATCGGCCCCGAGCAATTACATATGAGCACGCCTTCACAACCAAGTGCGAACAAGCTCCCACTCATCACGTTGGAGCAAGCAGAACAACAACTGATTGCTCAGGCTTTGACTAATACGGCAGGAAACAAACAACAAGCTGCTGAATTACTAGGGATCACCAAGCAATCACTCTACCGACGCCTCGAAAAATATGCACTTATTTAAAGAACCCTTGGCGCGCTATTTCGTAGTTAAGTTTTTACTACTCATCGCCATTGAAATTGCGGGAGTTTGTGTCGTCAGTTGGCAAATGGGGATTAACATACCTATTTCCATGCCTCTACCCACCTTACTCTTAATCGCTGCCCTAGTCTTCTGCCAAGGTTTTTTGCTAAAGCAGCTTTATGATCGTTGTAAGCTATCGTTTGAGCGCTGTAGCTACCAAGCCGAAGCGTGGCTCAAGCGCGACTTTAGCCTAAAAGCCAAGCCGACATTTTCTTCGGGCGTTGTCGCCCAGCTGCACAATCAGCTGAATGCTATATCCGATATGCTACAAAATGAAAAAACCGACGACGATATGCAATCATTTCTCGTTGCTGAACTTATCAGTGTGTTAAATACCCCGATACTTATTTTCGACCAGCGTATGCAACTGTGCTTTGGCAATGACGCCTGCTTTCACCTATTTCAAAAGCCATGGCAAACCTTACGATATAGCCACCCAGAGGCAATAGGGTTAACTCCTTCTCCACAGTGGCATTTCATCGATATACAGAACAATAAACGCTGGCAAGTGAGGCACAGCACTTTTACTCAGCAAAGCCGGTCATATCATCTTGTTGTTTGTATCGATATTCAGCAAGCACTGCGCGATCAGGAGCTTCAAGCTTGGCAACGCTTGATCCGAGTAATTAGTCATGAAATAAGAAACTCCCTCACCCCGGTGTCTGCCATACTGGAACGCCTACAAACTCGCGCAAAAGACCCAAGGGATCACGAAGCCTTTAATATCGTACTTGAGCGGTGCTTCCATTTGCAGGATTTTATCCATAAATACAGCCAGCTCAACCAGCCAATAAAAGTAGAGATAAAACGTCTGTCGGGGTTAGAAGTGAGCAAAACCATTCAAGGCCTTTTCACCGATGTAGCGTGGCAAATTGAACTTTCTCCGGTCTACTTCCATGTTGACCCAACCCTATTTAATCAAGTGCTAATCAATATCATCAAGAACGCCATAGAAGCGAGCCCCGCGGGCTCTGTGCTTACACTGAAGCTGTATACCAAAGACAATATTGCTATCTTGGAGGTGCTTGATGAAGGTACCGGCGTTGCCAACCACGATAACTTATTTGTGCCATTTTACTCCACCAAACAAACGGGGGAAGGTATTGGCCTTTACCTTAGTCGCTATTTCGTCGAGCAAATGTCTGGTTCCATTAGCCTGAGCAATCGTCAGGATAAACAGGGAGCGGTTTGCCAACTCGCCTTTCCTGTGCCACTTAACTGACCCAATATACTCAGTCCAGTTTTTGAACTCTCACGTCCACAATCGGACCTTTCGGTAAAGCAAAAAAATTAAATACCAATAAAAACAATAGGATAAAATTTGGCATATCGTTTGCTCTTATTGGTTAACCGATTACAGTAAGGTAACTGATGATGGATGTAATAAAACAAAAACAAGCAAGGCCGCTACACAAAGTAGGGCTTATTGTCGCTATCCCCCTAGTGCTGATATTTGCTTGGCTTAGCCTTAAGCTATTCTCAACATCGGACGAGTTCAAGTTACCAAGACAAGCCATCATTGTTGGACAAGTTAAGCAAGGTGATTTAGATGTTAGCGTTGACGGCTATGGTGTGCTTCGCTCTAATAAACAAAAACTGATCACCACACAAGACCCAGCTACGGTCTATGAAATCTTAGTACGCCCCGGTGGTGAAGTTCAGCCTGACACCATCATTTTGAAGATGCAAGACCCTGATCTCTTACAGCAATTAGAAAGTGCTGAAATGGAGCTGAACCGTCAACAAGCAAACTTTCGCAGACAAAAGCTCGCAAACCAGCGCGAGTTATTAATGGAAGTCGCCACCCTTGCCGAACTTACCAGTGAGCATCAATCGTTAGTCATGCGCCGAGAAGCTCAGCAAACACTCAGAGACCAAGGTGTTGTTCCCGCCATTGATGTAAAAACCGCAGAGCTTGAAGAACAGCAGCTGTCAGAAAGAGTACAACTACAGCAAACACGTATAGAACAGCTAAAGCTATTACATTCAGAAGATTTAACCATCTCGCAAGAACTGATCAACCAAGCTCAGTCTCTTTTCGCCCGGTTAAAAGAAAGAGAAGCGAAACTAACAGTCCGAGCAGGTACAGAAGGTGTGTTGCAACGGCTCGCAGTTGAACTTGGACAAAGTGTTGTAGCCGGCCAAGAACTTGCTCAAGTTGGCAGTACCAACGACCTTCAAGCACTGGTTAGAGTATCTCAGTCTAAAGCAGAACAAATTCTGGTAGGTCAATTTGCTATGGTCAATACACGCCGCGAACAAGTCCCTGCAAAAGTCACAAGGATCAGCCCGCAAGTACAAGAGGGCACCATTGAAGTCGAGCTCACTTTTGTCAATGGCGTTCCAGATTCTGCGCGTCCTGAACTTAACGTAGATGCGCAAATTAGCACACATCAGTTGAAGAACGCACTGTATGTTGAGCGTCCAAGTAACACCCAATCACACAGCCAGCAAACGCTCTTTGTGTTAAACAATGACATCGCAACCCCTCAGTTAGTGTCATTTGGTATTGATGCAGGCAAATTTTTGCAAATTGAAAGCGGTGTCACCCCAAATCAGCAAATCATACTCTCTGATACAAGTACTTATAAAAACGCTAAACAAGTACGGATCATTCAATAATAAATCATCATTAGGATACGATTATGAAAGAAACTATTTTAACCATGTCAGGGATCACCAAAGTTTTTAGTACCGAAGAAATGGAAACTCACGCATTGCGTGGGATTGACTTGGAAATATATAAGGGCGATTTCGTGTCAATTTGTGGCCCTTCTGGATGCGGTAAATCTACCCTGCTGTCAATACTTGGCCTGTTAGACATGCCAACAGATGGTAGCTATAAAATTGAAGATCTTGAGGTTAGCCAATTAACTTTAGCGGCGGCTGCACATATTCGAAACGAAAAAATTGGCTTTATCTTTCAGTCATTTAACTTAATTGATGAGCTGACAGTATACGATAATATCGCGCTGCCATTACGTTATCGTAAAAACCCAATGAGCAATGCCGATATTGATCACGCAGTAATGAGCTGTCTGACAAAAGTAGATATGGCACACCGCGCAAAACATCGCCCAAACCAGCTTTCAGGTGGGCAACAGCAAAGGATTGCTATTGCCCGCGCACTCGTCGGTAACCCCGCATTACTGCTTGTTGACGAACCTACAGGTAACCTTGACTCAAAAAATGGTGATGCCGTTATGGACATGTTGAAAACGCTAAACCTAGAAGGGACGACATTATGTATGGTGACGCACGACCCTAGATATGCCGATATGGCGACACGCAAACTACACCTTCTAGATGGCAAAATACTAGCCCCTCAATCACACACTAACGCCAACGCAGTCGTTGACACGTTCTAGTCCATGATGGAAACGAGGAAAGTAATATGCTTGTCAAAGACATGAGTGCCAGTCTGTACTCTCTGAGTAAAGTAAAAGTATTTACCATCACGATTATCTCTACGCTAGCACTCACACTAGGTACGCTCGTGGCGATGTTTAATTTAAACTTTACTATTCTCTCTGCGCCGTTGCCTTACCCCAATGCAGAGCAGCTTTACGTTTCAAAAGCAGTGCACTATATCAAGGATAGGGTGGAGTTTGATGATTTCACTCCGATACCTATGCTGCTTGAGATCTATGAAAATGAAAAAACGCCGGAGTCGCAAACCGCCCTATTTGGCTATTCCGAAGAGGTGATTAGAAGTAAAGTTGAAACGCCACAAGTCAATACCACTTACATCACCCCTGAATTTATGCCGATGCTAGGATTTACTTTTCACTTAGGTCGTGGACCGAGCGCAGACGAAGGCCTTAATTCAATGCAGCCAGTCGCGGTATTGTCCTATCAAGCTTGGCAAAAATATTAGCCGCCAGCGGGGTTGTTACTAAGCCCGCATTATACTCGCTGAGAAGTAACTAGCTTCGATAAAATTAACTCCCTGAAGGCAGGGCGCCTCCCTCAAGGCGCCTTGCTTTTTTTATTAAAACACGACCCCTGATCCCAGCTATCGAATTAAATTAATTTTTGCTTTGTTGCGCTTCATAATCTATACCAATACTCCAAACACTTACTCGAAGATAAAGTGACTATCACAGGGAATTGCTTGCACCAATATTGCGCACCATCATGAAACATTTACGCACCAAATTAGTGCAACAAGCTAATCCTTAAATTTCCCAAAAGTTAAAAATCAATATTTATCAAAAACTTAAAAATATGGCACAGATCAAGCTTACTTGTGTGCAATTGCAGTACATTGCAGCAAAAAATAACCCAACGAGTCGGAGGACACATGTCACAATCGGTTTTAGATTTTATTAAAGAGCACGACGTAAAATTTGTCGATTTACGTTTCACAGATACAAAAGGTAAAGAACAACACGTATCGATCCCACATCATCAAGCCGATGAAGACTTCTTTGAAGACGGCAAAATGTTTGACGGCTCATCTATCGCTGGTTGGAAAGGCATCAACGAATCCGACATGGTACTTATGCCTGACGCAGAAAGTGTCAAGCTAGACCCATTCGCAGAAGAAACAACACTTATCGTTCGTTGTGACGTAGTTGAACCAAACACACACCAAGGCTACGAGCGTGACCCACGTTCAGTAGCTAAACGCGCTGAAGAGTTCATGCGTTTAACGGGTATTGCAGACACCGTATTATTCGGTCCAGAGCCAGAGTTTTTCTTGTTTGACGATGTTAAGTACAAAACTGATATGTCTGGTTCAATGTACAAAATCGATTCAGAAGAAGCGTCTTGGAATTCAGACAAAGACTACGAAGGTGGTAACACAGGTCACCGTCCTGGCGTAAAAGGTGGTTACTTCCCAGTAGCACCGGTAGATTCGTCTAATGATTGGCGTGCAGCTACTTGTTTAGTACTTGAAGAGATGGGCCACGTTGTTGAAGCACACCACCACGAAGTAGCAACTGCTGGTCAAAATGAGATTGCGACTCGCTTTAATACTATGGTAACTAAAGCAGACGAAATCCAAGAGATGAAGTACGTTATCCACAACATGGCGCACCTATACGGTAAAACAGCAACCTTTATGCCTAAGCCAATCGTTGGTGATAACGGCTCAGGTATGCACTGCCACCAATCACTTGCTAAAGACGGCAAAAACATCTTCGCAGGCGACAAGTACGGCGGTCTATCTGAAGAAGCGCTTTACTACATTGGTGGTATCATTAAGCATGCTAAAGCAATCAATGCATTCACTAACCCAGCAACAAACTCTTATAAGCGTCTAGTACCAGGGTTTGAAGCGCCAGTTATGCTTGCATACTCAGCACGTAACCGCTCAGCATCAATCCGAATCCCTGTGATCCCATCAGAGAAAGGTCGTCGTATCGAAGTACGCTTCCCAGATCCTGCGGCTAACCCATACCTAGCTTTCGCAGCGCAGTTGATGGCAGGTCTTGACGGTATCCGCAACAAGATCCACCCTGGTGATGCAATGGATAAAGATTTGTACGACCTACCAGCAGAAGAAGCAGCAGAAATCCCAACGGTTGCTGCATCACTTGATGAAGCGCTTGCTTCTCTAGATGCTGACCGTGAGTTCTTAACTCAAGGTGGCGTATTCACTGATGACCTAATCGATGCATATATCGCACTTAAGTCGAAAGAAGTTGAAAAATTAAACATGACAACTCACCCAGTTGAGTTCGAAATGTATTACAGCGTTTAATCGCTATCCAACTACTGCGCTCAGTGCTGCGGTATTGAGCTTGTAGAGCCAAAACTCGTTATGCGTTTCTGGCACTCTTAATCATATGTGTTCTCAAGCCCGTAATTACGGGCTTTTTTGATGAAATTCAAAAACTTAAATAAAGTCCATTTTATGTTATCATTATGGGAATTATTCATTTGTAACTCGCAATTCCAGCTGCTCTATACTAAAGTATGAACAGTGGTTTACTGTGGAGAGTTGTGGTGCGTCAGTGGTTTCTTATAATGTCGGTTAGCATGACGCTAGCCCTAACAAGCATTGATGCTGCAGCAGAATCCAATCCAAAAATCTATCGCTGGAAAGACAAAAATGGCCATTGGGTTTATTCGGATGTCCCACGACTTGGATCAAAAGAAGTCAAACTTAACGCTAACGCCTTAACCATGCCAAGTGTTGATACCCAAATCCTCGAGCAAGTTGATACCGCGCCAACTATCCGATATACAGCCAAAATCACTTCTCCAGAGCATGAACAGACAATCCGCGACAATAGTGGCAGCGTATACGTGACGGGCACAGTAGAACCAAGATTTACCCAAGGGTTGAGTGTCCAACTGTTTCTCGACGGTGTAGCGACAGGTCCAAAACAAACGAATACCCAGTTCGCTTTACGTGGCATCAATCGCGGCGAACATTCTTTGGTTATCAAAGTGTTTAACCAAAAGGGAACGTTAGTTGCCCAAAGCGATACCCATAAATTCTTTTTGCACCGAAATACCGTGAATAATTAATGGTTTATTTTCTACTTACACTGGCTTTCAACTAGTAATTGTAAACACGCCATGCTTATCCCCTCTGGTATTAGAGAGGCTGAATTTGACAACTCAAGATGGTCAATCCACAACCTTTGCTCACCCACCTGGACTTGATAGTAGACTTCAGCCTTTGTTTGCAATAAATATTTATCTCGCCAGCTAGGTTGAACGACTCGCATTACACCTGTAAGGGTGGTTTTCTCGCCATTCGTCGCTCGATGTAAATTAGCGGTGTGAGGAGGGAAGCAGCCTGTATACTCGGTAACATACCTAGTGCCTTGAAAGTCACAACCGCTCATACAAATAGCGATAAAAAGGCTCCCCCCGCAGGCACAAGCTAGATGTATTTTTTGACACAAAGCACTAGGGCCTGTTGACCTTTGCTGTTTGATTTTTGTTCTCCTGAGTGTATTTTGGTAGCGACGCTCGACTTGCCGCCTAGTAATCTAAGCAAAAGTTGAGCAACAATGAACAAAGCACACTCAGGTGAACCCATAGGGCAGCGCTTGATTGGCATTTCTACTGTGTTGTCACCAGACTTACATAGAATAACTATGCTACGCAGGCTCTGCCTTGTATAAATACCAGTCAAACTGCTGCAAAAACAAACTTGAAAGATCAACAGGCCCTAATAATCTCGGCACCTTAAAGTTGGCATGCTTTATTAATAACAAGTTTAGGATACGAGTTCGAAAACCCCTAGTTTCTGAGCTTAGGTGATAATTTACTTCAAAGCATACAAAGCTGTGCTATTCTCATTGCACCATATTGGTGCACGGTGAACATAAATGGATCAACATAACTCGATTGACTTGGATAAAATTTGGCAATCTCTCTCAACCGCGATTTTAGTGCTCGATCAAAATTTAATGATCCACTATGCCAATTACAGCAGCAGTGAACTACTTGGACTCAGCACTAAACGGCTTGTCGGACTGGCGATTGATAGCGTGTTTAATCATCATCATATTGACTTACCGAGGCTCTCTAAATACGTGCTACAAGATGGCGTAGACTGTCAGCAACACAGGGTAGACGTGGTATTCGTAGATAATCGTGTTGCAACACTAAGTCTGCATGCCAGACGAGTTTACCTTGCGGACAAGGCGTATATTTTAGTGGAATGTCGCCGTGTTGATGATGCCCTGCGTTATGACCAAGCATCCAATCAAATGCACCAATTTCAAGCGGCTCGAAACCTCATTCGCGGTCTTGCTCATGAAATAAAAAATCCACTTGGTGGGATCCGCGGTGCGGCGCAATTATTGCAATACGAAACTGATCAACAAGAACGGGAAGAATGTGCCACGCTCATTATTGAGCAAGCAGATAGATTGCGCGAATTGGTAGATAGATTGCTTGGACCCAATCAGCTACCACAAAAAGAACCGTGTAATATCCATCAGGCGTTAGAATCGGTGATTAAGTTAACCACCTTGGAGCGCGATGCGGATATCACCTTGGTAAAAGATTATGATCCCAGTATTCCAGCCATCGTGATAGATCAAGCCAAAATTCAGCAAGTTCTGCTGAATATGCTGCGCAATGCTCAACAAGCGCTACAGCATGATGGTACGATCACTATAACAACGCGCATTAAACACCGTCTTCATCATGGTGAGCGACTATTGAAAAAAGCATTGCTCATCCGTATCAGCGACAACGGTCCGGGGATCGCCGATGAGGTAAAAGAGACATTATTCTTTCCGATGATCACGAATAAAGAAGGTGGATCTGGACTTGGACTCTCTATCGCGCAAACTTTGGTAGAGCAACATCAAGGGTTTATCGAATGCGATAGCTGGCCAGGACACACTGAGTTCAGTATCTACCTTCCCTTTGACAACACCGAAACAGGAAACGTGCAATGAAATCAGTTTGGTTAGTCGATGATGACGCTTCAATCCGATTTGTTTTAGAAAAGGCATTAAAGCGAGCTGAGTTTGAAACCGAGAGCTTCGCCAGTGGTCAAGATGTATTGACGGCACTGGAATATGAGCAACCCGCGGTGCTGATTTCAGATGTACGCATGCCTGGTATCGATGGCATGGCCTTGTTAGATAAAATTGCAGGGCTCTACCCTAGCCTACCGGTGATCATTATGACCGCGCACTCGGACTTAGACTCTGCGGTCAACGCATTTAAAAAGGGAGCGTTTGAATACCTCGCCAAACCTTTCGACTTAAATGAAGCTGTTTCCCTTGTGCAACGTGCATTTCGTGCAGGCCAGCAAACTAAAAAACAAAAGCGACACAGTGAAAAAGCCAATAGTCCCGACATAATTGGTGAAGCCCCTGCTATGCAGGAAGTGTTCCGTGCTATCGGTAAACTTTCCGCGTCAAGCATGAGCGTATTGATTAACGGCGAATCAGGTACGGGTAAAGAGCTTGTGGCAGGCGCGCTGCACAATCACAGTCCGCGCAAAGACGCTTCTTTTATCGCGCTCAATATGGCCGCCATCCCCAAAGATCTCGTCGAGTCTGAGTTGTTCGGCCATGAAAAAGGCGCTTTTACTGGTGCTGACAGCATGCGCCGTGGCCGCTTTGAGCAAGCCGATGGTGGCACCTTATTTTTAGATGAAATCGGTGATATGCCACTGGACGTACAAACTCGGCTATTACGTGTACTTGCCGATGGTGAGTTTTATCGGGTTGGTGGCCACAACAGCGTGAAAGTCGATGTCCGTATTGTCGCTGCTACCCATCAAGATTTAGAGACACTGGTAAAGCAAGGTAAATTCCGTGAAGACTTGTTTCACCGCCTAAATGTCGTCAGGTTAAAACTACCAGCCTTACGTGAACGCCCTGAAGATATCGCCGCACTGTGCGATCACTTTCTTGCAAAAAGCGCCAAAGAGCTAAAAGCCGAGCCAAAAATCATCTCCAAACATGCACTGCAAAAAATGCAAGCATATCACTGGCCTGGCAACGTTAGGCAATTGGAAAACACCTGCCGTTGGTTAACCGTAATGGCGCCGGGCGAACTTGTTACCCCCGCGGATCTGCCCGAAGAGCTAGAAAAGCCACAACAGATTGACACCTTAGAGCATGGTAATTGGCTGGACGCATTCCAAACGTGGTTAGACTCAGAGTTACGTAAAGGAAAAGACCATATTTGGCCAGATGTACAGGCACAATTAGAAACACGACTGATCAAATCCGCACTCAATGCCTGCCATGGTCATAAGCAAGATGCGGCATTAAAGATAGGTTGGGGGCGCAATACGTTGACGCGCAAGTTAAAAGAACGCAATATTCAAGAATAAGTTTGATTTACGAATAGTCTGCATGAAGTTACTTGAAAATGTCCCACTATTTAAACAACTAGAGATCATTAATCGCGTAGCGTTTTTTAAAGAGTTTACGCTTGCCGAACGCCAAGTGTTACTCGAGTCTTTTGGCCACTTATATCTGGTGCAGCAAGAGCGTCATGCTTTCAAACGCTTTGAAAAAGACAATCGCCTGTATATTGTGTTAAGCGGTGAGTTTTTGATTTTTAAACAGGATGCCGCCCATGATTTAGGTAAGGTTGGTCCTGGAGAATTTTTAGGTGAAGGCGCATTTATCACTAACAGAGAGCGCAGCACCAGCGCACAAGCGTTAAAAGACAGCATTATATTGGCGATAACCCCAGATGCACTAACACGCTTGCCCAATGTGATCCGAGAAAAAATCAAAGATAAGCTTATTGAAGGCATGAGTCATCGTATTGCTAAGCTCAATGCATTTATTGAAGAGCAAGAAACCTAAATTAGCAGTGGGAGCCTTAGCTCCCACTTTGTATTATGCTAATAGCTCACTAAATGCATCAAACAAGCTATCTAGTTCTTCTATGGTGTTGTAATGCATACAACCAATGCGCACCACACCACCTTTATCCATCACGCTAAGTTGCTCGCAAAGCCCTTGGGCGTAAAAATTGCCATCCCATACACACATGTGCTTTTTACCTAAGAATTCCGACACGGCACGTGGCTCGATGCCATCAAATGTCAAAGCAAACGTTGGTGTACGCTCAGCGAGTCTCTCAAGTGACTCGATACCAAAAAGCTTAATCTTTTTAAACTCGGCTAAACGCGTTAAAAAGTGCTGGCTAAGCTGCATCTCATGCGCTTTTGTGCGTGCAAACGCCTCAACCAGTTTCTCACGACGTGAGGTATCTGAACTCATTCCACTAAGTGAAGCAATGTAGTCAATCGCCGCAACAACACCCGCTAGCCCTTCGAAACTCTGCGTACCAGTTTCCCAGCGGCCAGGAATAATGTCTTTTGCCGGCTCCACCTTGTACGGAGTAAAACCTTCTAAATGCTCACGCTTACCATACACAATACCCACATGCGGACCAAAGAACTTATAAGCAGAGCACGCAAGGAAGTCGCAATCCAAACCTTGTACATCGATTAGCTCATGAGGTGCATAATGCACAGCATCAACATATACCAATACACCAACTTGGTGCGCAAGCTCCACAATGCGTTTGATATCGTTGATTGAGCCCGTTGTATTTGATGCATACGTCACCGCAACCAACTTAGTCTTGGCATTTAGTAGTGATTCAAAATGCGCAAGATCAAGTGTGCAATCGGTTTCATTAATACGCACCGCATGTACCTTCGCACCTTTATCTTCGGCGGCTTGACGCCATGAAGAAACGTTTGAATAGTGATCGGCATTAGTCACAATGACTTCATCACCCGCTTGCCATTCGCGAGATAGCGCACGGCTAAAGCTGAAGGTTAAGCTAGTCATGTTGGCACCGAATACAATTTGATCTGCACTTGGCGCATTGAGTAAGTCCGCAACCGCTTGGCGCGCTTCACTCATCAAACTGACGGTCTTATCGCTCGAGAAAAATGCACCACCTAAGTTAGAGTTAAAATAACCAAGGTAAGCAGACATCGCGCTCAATACGGATTGCGGTACTTGAGAGCCACCCGGACCATCAAGGAAAATTGGCGCGGTTCCACCGATACTTTGCATAAGCGCAGGGAACTGACGACGCACTTGATTTAAATCCATACTACCCTCTTAGGCTGTAAATACGAAGCAGTCTAGGTAACCGACTTGCTCGGCATCTAGCTTGTTCATCGGCGTTGCGTTATGCCACACTTCACGGTCATTCACCAGTGCAAATAAACCATCTTTGATTTCCATTTTGAAGCAAGGTTCGGCTTCTTTATGTTCATAAACCAATAGCTCACCACCGGCGATATTTTCGTGAGAAACACCACAAACACACACATGGTCAAAGCCATCTTGGTGTACACCTTCAGGCGCAGGAGGGGTATCGCTTTCAATCGCTAACATGCGAAACTGATGAACTTCTATGCTGGTATCGTCTGCAATTCCTGTCATGGCTTTGAATTCAGCAAGCATATGCTTAAAGCCATCGGTGTTTAACATGTCCAGCTCAAGGTTTTCGTAAACACGCTCAATATTACCTTGGAAAGTATTAATTGAATCGTCTTGAACGAAAGCCTTAGTCGGCTGCAATATCACTTCACCGCCAGTGAATTTAACCACTGAATAGCGGCGCTTTCTGAATGCACCATCGGCATAAGGGTTATCTGGAAGTTGATTGAAAAAAGGCTTAACTGCGTCGATATGTGACTGCGGCAAAAAGCGTAGTTGTAATAAATTCTGGTTGTTCACTGTTGTCATGATCCTCTCGCCCATTGATGAGAATTTGCCGACAATTCTAATAAAACCAGAGAAAATTACTGTTTAAAAAAACGGGATTTTAACAAGTAAAACGCAATAAAAACCCAGTTATAGCCACTTTAATAGATTACTTATCTAGGTTTAAAATAATGCTTGATAACACCATTTAAGATGAGCGTTTTATGTGCATAAAAAAAGCCAGCATGCGCTGGCTTTTTTCTTTCAATATATTCTAGAGCGAGTAATTAAACCGCTTGTTGAATGATCACTGAGTCTGCCTTTTTAGTGTACTGAGGCATCTTATGGAAGTTCAAGTAACGGTACGTGTCCGCAGCCGTTGCATTGATCTTCTCTGCATACTCTTGATATTCAGCAGGCGTTGGTAGTTTACCAAGAATAGCAGCTACCGCTGCAAGTTCTGCTGATGCAAGGTATACGTTTGCACCTGTACCTAAACGGTTAGGGAAGTTACGAGTCGAGGTAGAAACAACCGTTGCTTTATCAGCAACACGCGCCTGGTTACCCATACATAGTGAACATCCAGGAGTTTCGATACGTGCACCTACACGACCATAAATACCGTAGTAACCTTCGTCAGTTAACTGATCGCGGTCCATTTTCGTTGGTGGAGCAACCCATAGTTGCGTTGGTAGACGACCACCGAAATTATCCAGTAGTTTACCAGCTGCACGGAAGTGACCAATGTTAGTCATACAAGAACCAATGAACACTTCATCGATTTTCTCACCGGTTACCGCTGAAAGTAGACGAGCGTCATCAGGGTCATTCGGTGCACAAAGGATTGGCTCTTTGATATCAGCAAGATCAATCTCAATGGTGTGCGCGTATTCTGCATCCGCGTCAGCAGTCATTAGCTCAGGGTTTGCTAACCACTCTTCCATCTTAGTGATACGACGCTCAATAGTACGTACATCACCATAACCTTCAGAGATCATCCACTTAAGCATCACGATGTTAGAGTTTAGGTACTCTTCGATAGACGCTTGTGAAAGCTTAACGGTACAACCTGCCGCACTACGCTCTGCAGATGCGTCAGATAGTTCGAACGCTTGCTCAACCGTTAGGTGCTCAACACCTTCGATTTCAAGGATACGACCAGAGAACTCGTTGATCTTACCTTTTTTCTCAACCGTCAATAGACCTTGCTGAATTGCATAGTAAGGGATAGCGTGTACTAGGTCACGTAATGTGATACCCGGCTGCATTTCACCTTTAAAACGAACAAGGATTGACTCAGGCATATCCAACGGCATTACGCCCGTTGCTGCTGCAAACGCTACCGCACCTGAACCTGCTGGGAATGAAATACCTAACGGGAAACGAGTATGTGAGTCACCTCCTGTACCTACTGTATCTGGAAGTAGCATACGGTTTAGCCACGAGTGGATAACACCGTCACCAGGGCGTAGTGATACACCGCCACGGTTCATGATGAAATCAGGAAGTGTGTGGTGTGTATTTACATCGATAGGCTTAGGATAAGCTGAGGTATGACAGAATGACTGCATCGTAAGATCAGCAGAGAAGCCTAGACAAGCAAGGTCTTTAAGCTCATCACGCGTCATTGGACCCGTAGTATCCTGAGAACCTACCGTTGTCATTGTTGGCTCACAGTATTGGCCTGGGCGTACACCTGCCATATTACATGCTTTACCAACCATCTTCTGTGCAAGCGTAAAGCCTTTACCAGAATCTTCTACTAACTTAGGCTTGCGGAAGATATCTTCAGCTTCAAGGCCCAGTGACGCACGAGCTTTATCAGTTAGACCACGACCGATGATAAGTGGAATACGACCACCAGCACGTACTTCATCAAGAATTACGTCTGACTTTAGTGAGAACGTCGAGATAACTTCGTCTGTACCGTGACGCTTCACTACACCTTCGTATGGGAAGATGTCGATTTGGTCACCCATGTTCAATTCATCAACTGGAAGTTCAATAGGTAGTGCACCTGAATCTTCCATGGTGTTGAAGAAGATAGGTGCAATTTTACCACCTAGACACACACCGCCAACACGCTTGTTTGGTACGAATGGGATGTCATCACCCATGAACCAAAGTACAGAGTTAGTTGCAGATTTACGAGATGAACCCGTACCAACAACATCACCCACGTATGCTAGAGGTAAACCTTTGCCGTTAAGCGCTTCAAGCTGTGCGATAGGACCTACTTCACCAGGTTTGTCAGGGTTGATACCGTCACGCTCGTTTTTAAGCATAGCTAGTGCGTGTAACGGGATATCTGGACGAGACCAAGCATCTGGTGCTGGAGACAAGTCATCTGTGTTTGTCTCACCTGTTACTTTGAATACAGTTACAGAAATTTTGTCTGCAACGGCTGGCTTCTCAAGGAACCATTCTGCATTTGCCCATGATTCAATAACTTGTTTAGCAAACTCGTTGCCAGCTTTTGCTTTTTCTTCTACGTCGTAGAATGCGTCAAACATCAGTAGTGTATGAGATAAACCTTTAGCAACGATAGGTGCAAGTGCTGCATCGTCTAACAGATCAATCATTGGCGCGATGTTATAACCACCTAGCATAGTGCCAAGTAACTCAGCTGCATATTCTTTTGAAATAAGTGGAGATTCAGCTTCGCCTTTCGCTACTGCAGCCAAAAAACCTGCTTTTACGTAAGCGGCATCATCTACACCTGGCGGTACACGGTTGATAAATAGATCAACAATGAACTCTTCTTCACCTGCAGGTGGAGTTTTTAGTAATTCGATAAGGTCAGCAGTTTGCTGCGCGTCTAACGGCTTAGGCACGATACCTTGCGCGGCACGCTCTTCTACGTGTTTACGATATTCTTGAAGCACAATATTGCCCTCTTGGTGACGTGGACAGACAAGTAAATGATCTGGCTGCGATTATTGATACAATCGGCTGAACCAT
Organism: Pseudoalteromonas sp. Isolate6; assembly: GCF_022398435.1. Lineage (NCBI taxonomy): Bacteria > Pseudomonadati > Pseudomonadota > Gammaproteobacteria > Alteromonadales > Pseudoalteromonadaceae > Pseudoalteromonas > Pseudoalteromonas sp. Isolate6. Next base: position 43,947 of record NZ_JAKEVK010000011.1, read on the forward strand.
TCCCTTGACCATAAAATATAATGAACAATTATAAGGTCTTTGAGTATAGATGAAAATCTTGCATACGATACCTCGCCTTATAGTCACTATAAATACAATGAATAAGCATGCCGAAACAAGTATATTTTGATGAATATTAGTCAAACGAGAATCATTTTAATTTTGCGAAAAGGTACTAACAATTGGATCAAAAAAGGCTCCAGAAGGAGCCTTTTTGCATAAGCTAAGTGAAAATTAACGCTTAACTTTTACTTTTTCTTTAGAAGAAACGTGCGCTTCTACACGACGGTTTTCCGCATGTGCTTTTAGCGTGTTTGCTGGGTTTTTCAAACGCTCTTCACCGTAACCAACCGTGGTAATGCGCATTGAATCAATACCCATATCAACGAGTTTCTCAGCAACGTTCTTCGCACGGCGCTCAGAAAGCTTTTGGTTGTAATCAGCATCACCCACAGCTGACGCGTGACCTTCAATCACAACATCTGCATTTTTATGCTCTTTCAAGAACTTAGCAACCGCGTTGATATCATCAACATATTGCTGTGAGAAAGTTGCATCGTCATGCGGGAAGCGGACTAGCAGACTTACTTTATCTTCCTTAGTCTCGTACAAAGTACAACCAGAGGCATCAACAGCATCCGTCATTGGTGTGTTAGCACATTTATCTTCGCTATCCACAACACCATCTTTGTCACTGTCTTGCGGTGCTTCTGCAACAACAGGAGCAGGGGCTGGCGCAACCTCTTCCGTTTTACTCGTGCTACCGAATGAGTAGTTGATACCAATTTTACCACCTACATCTGTAAAACCAGCTTCAAGGCCTTGGTAGATTGCCGCTTCTGCGTTCACAAACAAGTGATCGGTGAAGTAATGGCGAACACCAGCACCCACGTTAGCAAAAGTGTTATCTGAGATTACATCTAGATTCATCTTTTTGATACCCACTAGGCCATAGAATGGACCACCATCAAAGTGGTACAAACCGTCAATACCGTAACGCTCTGCGTCTAGTGAACCATTGCTGATCCCACCAAGATCAAAGTCCATATCTGCATACTCAAGACGACCACTCCAGTATTTATCAAAGCGGTAGCCAATTTCAGCACCCCAACCAGTAGACTCTTCTACATCTAAGCCAGCCATATCGCGGTGATTTTGCCAGTCAGCGTCATAATAGTCACCAAATACACCAAGGTATACGCCTTCAGTTGGCTCTGTGGTATTTGCATTTGCATTGGCTGTTACTGCCATCGCAACTAGTAAGCTCAAAGTTTTAATTTTCATCATTCCTTCCCATCTCTGTTAGTTAACGCATTGAGTATTGACTCGGATAGTCTATCAGAAAATGCGTCTACTGATTACGTTGCATAGATAATATTAGCTCGTCTATTAATGTTTACTTAACGTTACATAAGGAATTTTTGCTATTTCTCAATTAATTTTGATGGCCAAATAGGATTTGGTACAGACCCTGTTCCTCTAACAACTCCTTGTGTTCTCCGTATTGGGACACTTCACCATCATCTAACACATAAATTAAGTCGGCTTGTTTTATTGCGCTCAGTCGATGTGCAATAATCAAAGTCGTTCTATCAGTCAAAAACGCTTGCAAATTGCGGTGAATTTTTGCCTCAGTCTCAATATCAAGTGCCGAGGTTGCTTCATCCAGCACCACCACTTTAGGGTCGGCAACAACCATTCTTGCAATAGCTAACCTTTGCTTCTGTCCTCCGGACAATTTAATACCGTTACGACCAACTTGTGCATCTAGCTTGTCGGCTAGTGTAAGTACAGTGTCGGCTAGCTCTGCAACGCGGAGTGCCTGCCACAATATTTGGTCAGATACCTCTCGTCCCATTGCTAGATTTTCACGGATGCTAGTATTAAAGAGTATCGGCTGCTGCAGTACGGTCACTATATTATCTCGCACGGCTTCGTAACCAATTTGCTCTACTGGTGTGTCATTTATATGAATCTCGCCGCTTTGCTTTTCATACAGTCCCAACAGCAGTTGCACCAAAGTAGATTTACCACCTCCAGACACCGCTACTAACGCTACTTTCTTCCCTGCTGGAATATGCAAAGATACCTGTTTGAGCACGGGTTGCTCTGCAACGTAAGCGAAGTCTATATTGGCAAATTTGATATCAACCTGAGATGAATCAAAGACGGTTTTCGTAGCGGGATATTGTGCTTCTGTCGCAAAGTTAAAAACCTGATTTAACCTGCTAAGTGCCGCTGAGGCACCATAGTACGCATATTGAATACCAAGAATTTCCTGCACAGGCCCCATCATGAACCAAAGGTAACCAAATACCGCAAATATCTGGCCGACCGTTAAATCAGAAAACACCACCATAAACATAGCGACAGCACGGAAAAACTCGAACCCCACCAAAAATACGGTGAAGCTTAAGCGGTTAACCGCATCCGTTTTCCATTGCGACTGCACCGCGTAATGTTTGAGATCTTTGGCGGCTACTTTAACTTGTGCAAAGTAGTTCCCCTCTCGACGAACAGCTTTTAATTGAGAAATAGCATCTAGCGTCTCAACTAACGAAGTTTGTAATGCTTCAAATGCAGCGTTTTCTTCCTTTTTCAGCTCTTTAACATGTTTGCCAAACTGTCGAGAAAAATAGATGACCGCCGGATTAAGCAATAGGATAACCAGCCCCAACATCCAATCAATCCAAAGCAAAATCGCCGCAGTGCCAATGATTGTAAGTAAGCCGATTAAAAAGCGTGACAAGGTTTGGCTGATAAATTTATCCAAAGTTTCTACATCGGTAATACAGCGAGAGCTAATTGCTGCACCACCTTGGCTTTCGTACTCCTTCAGTTGAACTTTAGGTAAATGCGTAAGTAAACGCTCACGGATTTGATAACTAATGTCCTTGCCAATAATAGTAAACTGGCGTGACTGCATCACTCCTAGCACCAAGCTGGCCAAGCGCATGGTTATGACAGCCAACAAAATAACCACAATATAGCCACTAGGGCCATGCCATTGTTCGGGTAAGACTGAGTTCATCCAAGCTACCGCTCTGCCAGGTGTGTCTAGTAAGACTTCATCGACCAGCAACGGCATCATCAAAGGGATAGGGACACTCACTAACGCGGCAAACAAGGCGATGATATGCGCCTTAATAAGCGGTCGTTTGTGCTCAAGGACTTTACGTTTAATTTCTTGCCAAGAAAGCTGCTGTTCTGCCATTTAGGTTCCACAAAAAGTTTGATAGTGGGCCGGTGTAGAGGCGCTGGTCCACGACTCAGGATAGTCTTTGTAATCATAGGGCGACGTCAACGCAGTTAGCCAATCCTCTAGTGTTTGACTCATGCCTTGCTGATTAAATAGCGCAATCTCAGCCTCCACCAACGCATTACGAGGGATAAGTATCGGGTTAGCTTGACTCATCAAGTTAGCCGCAACGTCATCAAGAGCATGCCTTTGCGCCCATTGCTGCTGCCAGCCCTCCAACTCCGTTGGCACAGTTAAGGCTTTGTTGGGATGACCAAGCAAGCTATTGGTTAGTGCCGCAAAGGTATTGGTAAAGTCTAGTTCGTGCTCCGTCATCAACTTGAGTAAATCACTAAGGAGAATGTCGTCTGCGTCGCTCCATTCATCAATACCAAGCTTAGCCGCCCACATATCTTTGTACTTGCGATTAAACGATTCAGAAAACTCCGCCAAAATTTGACTAAATGCTTCAATTCCCGCTTGCTCATCCTGCCATAACACCAATAAGGCCTCGGCAAGTCGCGCACAGTTCCAATTCATGATGTTTGGCTGATTACCAAATGCATAACGGCCTTGACGGTCGATAGAGCTAAACACGGCGTTAAAATCAAACTTTTCCATCATTGCACAGGGGCCAAAGTCTATCGTTTCGCCACTGAGCAAAATATTGTCGGTATTCATCACGCCGTGAATAAAGCCAACCCGCATCCACTCGACGACTAAGTCAACCAACTGTTCACACACTTCACGGAACAATTCGAGTACATCCTGTTCGGTCTCAACTTTAAATCCCTCAAATAATTGCTCGCCCAGCAAGTTAAGCAGGCTCCAAAGCTCATCTTTATTTTGCTGTGTAGCCAGATATTGTAAGGAACCGATGCGGATATGGCTTTTTGCCACACGGCATACAACCGCGCCAGATGCTTCACCTTGACGGTAAACATGGTGTCCAGTGGTTACAACAGCAAGGCATTCCGTAGTTGGAACACCCAAGCCAACCATAGCTTGGCTCATGATGAACTCACGTACCGCGGGCCCTAGCGCACAAAATCCATCACCGCCTCGAGAAAATCGCGTCGCTCCAGAGCCTTTCAAGTGCAGGTCGTATTGACGTCCGTCATCGAGTTTCACCCCACCTATTAAATGCGCTCGACCATCACCAAGTAACGGGTTAAATTGCCCAAACTGATGACCACTGTAGGCTAAGCTCGTAGGCTCAATGTTACCTAAAGGACGTTGACCACTTAATAGCTCAGCAAGCGCTGTGGTGTCGTATTTATCTAGCTCAAGCTTATCTAGCAGTGGCGTATTGGATAGTAGTAATGTGGGCTGATTAAATCTTGCTGGTTGCTCCTTAAAGAGCAGAGCAGAGCCTTGATAGGGCTGAAAAAATACCATGCGGCCATCTCCATTTTTAGCACATTTTACTAGCGAATATTATCACCAACACTCATTGATACAATTTGGCTTAACGCTTGTAAGCTAAGCCCGCTATATTGACGCATTTCATTGAAAAACTGCTGCGCCGCTTGCAGTGACTTCTTACTTTGCAAGCCACCGTCGATTATCTCCTCAGCACGCAGTACCGTTTCGACATCTTTACTCAGTAAGAACGTATCTTTACCTAACACACGAAGCGCGTAAGGACCGGTATTCCCACCGAGTCTCGAGCCATGCTTTTTCAAGTACAGCCACAAACCAACAATATTGTCTTCCGGCCAGTTTGCGACGAATTCACTAAAACGGCCATGCTGTTGTTGCACTTCAAAAATCATATGGCAATTGTCAGCGATACTTTTTACCTTTTTAGCATTACGAATGATCCGTTCATCCTGACTACGTTGCTCGTACATTTCAGGAGACATCATTAACAGCTTCTCGACTGAGAATTGCCAAAACACTTCTCTAAAACCGTCCCATTTATTATCCACCACCGCCCAGTAAAACCCACTTTGAAATATCTTGCGAGTAAATTCTTCTAGCCATTGATCATCACTTAATGCCAATAGCGATTCGGTGCTCAATGGCTGGCTAAGCCTAGCTTTTAGCGCCGCCTCAGAGCCTTTACGCTCGGCAGCCCTATGATAAATTTTTTCGAATACTTTCATGCTCGTATATACATCCGATTTGCATTCCCTACAGGGTAACTGATCTCAGGGCTGGATGTGAGCTAATTTTAACTCTCTTATGTCCCTATGCTTAAACTCCAGTTTATTTTTCCATAACCCGATAAATTGGGTGCTCTGTTTGCGCCTATTTCCTTTCTGGTTTTTTGTAAAAGCTGCGGCCTTCCCTCTGGATCCATCACGACTTATCAAGTGATAAAAGTCCGACTTTCACTTTCAACACGAACAAAGTAAAAACATTCTATTTACACCAACCAGTAAAGACAGCAAAAAGCGAATATTAATCTAGGGTTTAACAAATAAAAACTTAGAAAGCTATGACTATAAATTCAACAGTCACATCCTAGATAGCTTAAACCAGGCTAAATGTTAATAAAGCGTACATAAAAATGCGTCATTACTTTAATTTAACTTGACACGAACCTATAACAGAAAATAAGATCGCACAACAAATGATAAGCGTTATCATTTGCACTGGTAAAATACAATTAACATAGGAGTGTGATCTGTGTCCAAGTTTGCTATCAAGTGGGCTAACGTTATTTCAGACAACAAAGGGAAAGTGCTTGCATATCTCAATAGTATTTTAAAGTGCCCTTACCTTGCTGAAGATGCATTACAGGACACCTTTATTCGCCTTAGTAGCATGTCACATACACAAAATGCGCAAATCAATAATGCCACCAGCTTTTGCTTCCAAGTGGCAAGAAATATCGCAATTGATATGCTACGCAAGCAAAGTAGAGAAAGTTTAGTTGCACTTGAGGCAACACATGTAGAATACATGTCAGACAAAGACTCAGATATCGAAAACAAAGTCGAGTCGGCGCAACTGAATAGACGCATGGACTCAACCATCCGAAAACTGTCGACGCGACATCAGAATATCATTAGTTTTTATCGCTCTGGTCGGCTCAAGCAAAAAGAAATTGCCAAACTATACAAGATCTCACCAACCTTGGTTAACTTTATGATAAAAGAGGCTGTACATAGCTGCCAAAAAGAGTTTCTGGCTCACTAACACTGCATTATGCATTAACTGATTGCTGTACTCGTAACTTCGCGGCAATAAAATCAGCATGAGCAACATAAAATAGCCCGGCTATTTTACGAATGATGTAGTCCTCGTGGCTATCCAGCTCACCATCAGCATAAGCAACGTGCCATAACAGCTCAATGACCTCGATACGTTCAATGTCGCTGGTGTGGTTATTCACTTGTTTGGCAAAAGAATACATATCTACTGCCTGTTCTACTAATTGCTGTGCTTGCGTTATCAATGCACTGACTTGTGGTTCAGGCAATTCACAACGTGTTTTGAGTAGCTCCGCAATTTTATCGAACTCCGACTGTTGTAGTTTGCCGTCCGCTCGCATTACTTCGACCAATAATGCAGCAAGCGCGGTATTAAAGTCGATTTCTTGTTTCGGTGACGACTCCTGCAAGCTTTGAAATAGCTTTTTAAGTTGGTTAAGCAAGTGGCTAATCTCCCATGTGATATACTGTAAATGTAGCAGACTAAAAGGACAGTTATGCGTAAGTTATCATTGAGACTAAATTCATTAAAGCTAAGTTCCCTAGTCGTAGGTGCAGCACTGCTCTCGGCGTGCCAATATACACCGGTTCCAAGAGGCGAACCTGAAAAGCTCTATGACTTTGACCATAAAGTACATTATGAGCAAACCACGTATAACGATGACCACTTTCGACTGGCAATTAAGCCAGATAGTTATGCGCATTTTAGGCAACAAAGCGTATTTTTGCTGCGCCATGCCAAACGCTTATGCCAAGGCAGTAACCCACAATTGACATTACTCGGAGGCGTCCAAAGCTTTGATAAGATGCCATTAGAGCCAAGACCTTACCAGAATGACTTAACAGTAGACGTAAAATGTGTGACCAAATAGCCACACATTTTTGTTAACGCTATAAATTTCAGTGACCCGCTCTGGGTTTAGTCTTTATACCAGTTGTATTAAATAAATGATCTATCTTGAAGCGGGGAAATAGCTTTAGTAGCACCGCTCTCGCGTCCTGCTACCGCTAAGGTACCTATATCCATATAGGCAAGGCAAAAATTTTGCTATTTAGTTGTTCTAAATGAGAAATTTTTAACGAAGCTAATATGCTATTTCACCCTTCAAATTGATTAGAGAATTAATTCAATTGGTATAAC
>NZ_JAKEVK010000110.1:0-28491 GCF_022398435.1 Pseudoalteromonas sp. Isolate6
CAATTTCAAATACTTTGAGATCGACTAAAAATACATCTAAAGTTGATTTTCACGGTTTAAAAAGCAGCCATTTCGTGCTTTGCTATTGGCAACTGCGATTTGGTTGTTTAGAATCGAAGGAAATTAACAGGTCAGACCTGTCAGCGGGAGAGCAAAATTCATGTCTGAACAAAACATACTAAAAACATCAAAAGGCGACCGAATCGCTATCGTGAGCGGCCTGCGTACGCCATTCGCAAAGCAAGCTACCGCTTTTCATCACGTTCCAGCCCTAGACTTAGGTAAAATCGTCGTCAACGAGATGCTTGAGCGTTTAAATTTCGATCGTAAAGAAATCGACCAACTGGTATTCGGCCAAGTTGTACAAATGCCGGAAGCACCTAACATTGCGCGTGAAATCGTGCTTGGCACTGGCATGCCAGTTTCTGTTGACGCTTACTCTGTATCACGTGCATGCGCAACCAGTTTCCAAGCGATTGCTAACGTTGCAGAGAGCATTATTTCGGGCCAAGTGAGTGTTGGTGTTGCTGGTGGTGCGGACTCTTCATCAGTGTTACCGATTGGCGTGAGCAAAAAGCTTGCAGGTAGCCTTGTTGACTTGAACAAAGCACGTACGCTTAAGCAACGTTTACAGATTTTCTCAAAGCTAAGACTCAAAGATTTACTGCCAGTGCCACCTGCAGTTGCGGAATATTCGACAGGCTTATCAATGGGGCAAACCGCTGAGCAAATGGCTAAGACTCACGGGATCAGCCGTGCAGATCAAGATGCGATGGCGCACCGCTCACATACCTTAGCCGCAAAAGCATGGTCAGAAGGCTTATTAAACAATGAAGTGATGGCTGCCCATGTTGAGCCATACAAAAGCTTTATTGATAAAGATAACAACATCCGTGAAAACTCCTCATTGGAAAGCTACGCCAAGTTAAAGCCTGTATTTGACAGACAGCACGGCTCAGTAACAGCAGCAAATGCAACGCCACTGACCGATGGTGCAGCGGCAGTATTAATGATGAGCGAAAGCAAAGCCAAAGCGCTTGGCTACGATATCTTAGGTTATGTGCGTAGTTTCGCCTTCTCTGCAATCGGCGTACACGAAGATATGTTGATGGGTCCTGCACATTCAACGCCTATAGCACTTGACCGAGCGGGTATTACACTTGCTGATCTTGACCTGATAGAAATGCATGAAGCTTTCGCAGCGCAAGCGCTGTCCAATATGAAAATGTTTGGCTCAGACAAATTCGCGCAAGAAAAACTTGGTCGCAGTAAAGCAATTGGCGAAATCGACATGGATAAGTTTAACGTGCTTGGTGGCTCACTTGCATATGGTCACCCATTCGCCGCAACTGGCGCACGCTTGATCACGCAAAGCCTACATGAGCTTAAGCGCCGTGGCGGTGGTCTTGCATTGACAACTGCCTGCGCTGCAGGTGGTCTTGGAGCAGCATTCGTATTGGAGAGCGCATAATGTCAGTATTTTCTTATGAATTAAACGACCATAAAGTCGCCATCGTTACAATCGACGTACCGGGCGAAAAGATGAACACCCTACGTGATACATTTGCTGATGAATTATTAGAGATCATCGCAAAGAGTAAACAAGATGATGTAACGGGTATGGTTTTTATCAGTGGTAAAGACGATAACTTTATCGCTGGTGCAGACATTAAAATGCTGGATAGCGCTAAAACCCGCGAAGATGCGTTAGCGATTTCGGAAATGTGCCATAAAACCTTCTTTAAATTGGCAGATTTACCATTCCCAACTGTTGCGGCGATCCACGGCGTAGCGCTTGGTGGTGGTTTAGAGTTTGCGCTGGCTTGTGATTATCGTGTATGTAGTGAAGACAGCAAGACTAAACTGGGTCTTCCTGAAGTACAGCTTGGTCTATTGCCAGGCGGTGGTGGTACACAGCGCCTACCGAAATTAGTTGGTATTCAAAAAGCACTTGAATGGATGCTAACTGGTAAGCAAGTTCGACCTAAACAAGCGAAAAAAGCGGGCCTAGTTGACGATTCCGTGCCGCACAGTATTTTGCTCGACGTAGCGGTGAAGCTTGCTAGAAAAGGTAAGCCTAAGCCTCGCAAACCGAAATTGGACAAAGTTAGCCAGTTGCTAGAGTCTAACCCGTTCGGACGTAATATCATTTTCAAAAAAGCACAAGAAAATGTTGAGAAAAAAACGGGTGGTCACTATCCAGCGCCAATCGCTATCATTAAAGCGGTACGCGCATCTGTAGAGCTAGACAAGCTTAAAGGTTATAAAACCGAAGCTGAGGGTTTTGCTGATTTAGTGATGTCAGAAGTATCGCGCTCGTTACGTGGAATTTTCTTTGCGACAACGGAAATGAAAAAGGATTTCCAAGGTGAAGATCTTGCTCCTGTGAAGCGTGTTGCAGTGCTAGGTGGTGGCTTAATGGGCGCGGGTATTACCCATGTTAGTGCGGTTAAAGCAGGCACTCCGGTACGTATTAAAGATGTTGCGCATCAGGGCATTAGCAACGCATTAAATTACAGCTATAAGATCCTAACGCAACGCCAAAAGCGTCGTATTATTTCAAAGGCAGAGATGCAGTCAACTTTGAATATGATCACGGGGACAACAGATTACTCTGGTTTTAAACACACAGACATGGTCATTGAAGCCGTATTTGAAGACCTAGACCTTAAACAGTCGATGGTGGCGGATATTGAACGCGAATGTAGTGAAAGTACAATATTTGCAAGTAATACGTCATCATTACCAATCGGCCAAATCGCCGCAAAAGCGACGCGTCCTGAAAACGTAATTGGTTTGCATTATTTCTCACCAGTAGAAAAAATGCCACTGGTGGAGATCATTCCGCACGACACCACCAGTGATGAGGTTATTGCGCGCACTGTGGCTTTTGCCCGTAAGCAGGGTAAAACCCCAATCGTCGTAAAAGACAAAGCTGGTTTTTACGTAAACCGTATTCTGGCACCTTATGTCAACGAAGCGGCAAATCTTTTGCTTGCCGGTGAGCCGATAGAAAAAATCGATCAAGCCTTGGTTGAGTTTGGTTTCCCTGTTGGTCCTCTTGCGCTTCTTGATGAAGTAGGTGTAGACATTGGTTCTAAGATAGCGCCAATCCTAGAAAAAGAATTAGGTGCTCGCTTTAAGGCGCCGGATGCTTTTGCACGTATGATAGATAGCAAACGTCTAGGTCGCAAATCTGGTCGTGGTTTCTACACCTATGAAGGTAAAAAAGGCAAGCAAGTGGACGAGTCAGTCTATGAGTTACTCGGTGTCACGCCTTCTCCTAAATTGAATAAACAAGAAATTGCGAACCGCTGCGTTGCACAGATGCTCAATGAGGCTGCGCGCTGTCTTGATGAAGGTATTATTCGTAATGCAAGAGATGGCGATATTGGTGCTATTTTTGGCATTGGTTTCCCTCCATTCTTAGGCGGTCCATTTAGTTATATGGACAAAAAAGGCGCCAATAAGGTGTGTTCAGAGCTATCAACATACGCAGCTGACAACCCTGTGTTTACGCCTGCGGAGCCGCTACTTGCAATGGCCGAAGAAGGCAAAGCTTATTACGAGTAATGATGCCAATGTATCTTAATACTCGTTAGTGAAAATATCCTATCTGTAAGCCGCTGTAATGCGGCTTTTTTCGTTCTCTAGTCTAGACTTAATCGCTGTAATAGCATGTAACTTTTATATTATCGACATGGATTCTACAGCACCTAGACGGACTTTAATTTCTTCTTTTGCTTACTGCTCGCTAGGATTTGCTGAATTGGGACAGTAGAGTAGATGAATAGACGTATTTTTTTGCAGATTATTGGATTAGTTATTTTTACTATTTTGGTGAGCAGTGGTCTAGTTTATTGGTCTACTTTGTTAAACCACTCCATTTCTTCATTTCATCAGTCATGGCAATCAGAGACTGAAGTTGCAATTAGACGTGCTGAATTGTTATCTGAGCTGGAGCGTAGCTTTGGCTACAACGGCTTTATTCATCACTTCAAAAATTATGTACTGCGCCAAGATGAGAATTATTACGAGCAAGCTTTAGCTGATGTTGAAGCAACCAAAACAACAATTCTGAAGTTGCAAAGTACGGCGCTAAGCAGCCAAGAGACAAAGGCATTAGCTGCTATTCAATACACTTTTGATAAATATACACAAATGCTCGCACTTGCTAAGTCAAAATTCACATCGAGAAGGTTGAGCTCTGAGGTTGTGGACAGCTTAGTGGAAGTGGATGATACGAACGCTGAAGCTGCATTTAATTATTTGCGTAAGTCGATTGGAGAGAAATTTGCGCTTGCAAAGCAAAACCAAACGGTAAAGCTCGATCAAACCCAAGAATTGAGTAACACCGGTGTGTTGTTGTTGCTTCCAATAGTCTTGTTATTTGCTTGCTTAAACATTTTTACGCTCATTTTTGTGGTTAAACTGATCAACGAAAAAAGAAAGTTATTCAACTCTACTCCCGATGCCATTTTATATTGTGATAAAGACGGTAGGCTTAAAGAAGTCAATAAGGCCTGTACTGATTTATTTGGCTATCAGCCTCAAGAGCTATTAGGTATGCAGCTTGAAGACCTCGTTCCGGAGCGGTGTACCGGTAGACACGTCGTGGACACAGAGAAATTCCTAAGCACTTCTACGATGCGCCGAGTGACGCATGATGGACTTAAAATTTTAGGGCGGCACCAATCAGGAGTGGAGATCCCAGTGGACATCGAGTTATCCACTGTGTCTGTCTCTAAAAATGATGTTTTTATTGCGGTGATCCGAGACTTACGTCAAGAGCAAGAATTGAAGAACCGTGCTGAACTGGACTTCTTAACTCAGGTTATGAATCGCAGAAAGATAGAAGCGCTATTGAAAGAAGAAGTGCAGCGGGCCATTCGCTATCATCGAGCGCTATCGCTATTGGTAATCGATGTTGATCATTTTAAACAATTAAATGACACCGCGGGACACCAAGATGGTGATAATGCATTGAAAGAAGTTGGACAGTTTCTAGGTGAGCAAGCACGCCCAAGCGATCATATTGGACGATGGGGCGGTGATGAATTTGTGATTATCTGCCCTGAAACTCGGCCAGATGCCGCGCTTAACTTTGCACAACGACTGGTACATGAATTTACTCGCTTCACCAGTTTTGGACTGACATTCAGCATTGGCGTGGCGGGATACGAGCTTATCGGTGAAAGCTTTAATCACAAACGATGTTTTGAAGAAGCTGACTTAGCCCTCTATGAGTCGAAAAACGGAGGTCGAGATCGTGCTTCGCTTTATATCGCGCCACGCAGCTCTTTGGACAAAAAGGCATAGTCTAAGACGAGATCTTTTACTTTAGCCGCTAAAAACCTTACAATTTGCGCCCAGTTTAGACTTGTGGCGGATGTTGATGCATAAAATAGAAGACCTCATTGCTGTTTTTAATGGGCTATTCCTGCACACGCTCAACACTGAGTTGGTAGTGGGTGATGACGAACCTATCTATCTACCTGCAAATGGATCTTACCCTCATCATCGCATTATTTTTGCTCATGGCTTTTATGCCAGTGCTTTGCATGAAATTGCACATTGGCTTGTTGCGGGTGAAGCGCGTCGGCAACTCGAAGATTACGGCTACTGGTATTGTCCTGATGGACGAGATAAAGCGCAGCAACTCGAATTTGAAAAAGTTGAAGTGAAACCGCAGGCTATTGAGTGGGTGTTAAGCGTCGCTGCTGGTTTTTCATTTAATGTTTCCGTTGATAACCTTAACGGTGAGCAAACTTGCCGTTTTAGCTTTCAACAACGGGTTCATCAGCAAGTGCTAGCGTTATTAGAAAGCGGGTTTAATACCAGAACGACTCAACTACTCAAGGCATTAAGTCATTTTTATAATACGCCTTGGCCTTTATGCCTGCAGCAATTTAACTGGGATATCCCGACAGAGCTAAGCATGGAGTTTAACAATGCAATTTAAGCTTGGACTTATCATCAACCCTTTAGCTGGGCTTGGTGGCAGCGTTGCACTAAAAGGTAGCGATGGCGCAGAAACAGCTCAACAAGCATTGGCGTTAGGTGCAGAGCCTCGCGCTAATCAGCGAGCAAAAACGGCTTTAACACAACTGCTTCCACATCAAGAAAACATCGAAATATTTACTGTTAACGGTGAGATGGGGGAGCGTACGGCAAAAGAACTGGGTTTTAACACCCAAGTGATTTACCACAGTCAAAGCACAGCAACGCGTCCTGAAGATACTGAGACGGCAGCGCAAATGATGCAGCAGCTCGGTGTCGATTTGATTTTGTTTGCAGGTGGCGATGGTACCGCCCGTAACATTTGCCACGCCGTGGGTGATTCATGTCCTGTACTTGGGATCCCGGCGGGGTGCAAAATTCATAGTGGGGTATACGCGATAACGCCAAAAGCAGCTGGTAGAGTCGTTGAACTTTTGGTTACCGGAGAGCTTGTCTCTATAGGTGAAGCCGATGTAATGGACATCGATGAAGCTGCATTTCGTGAAGGTACGGTGCGCGCTAAGCGATTTGGTGAAATGCAAGTGCCGACCGAACTGAGATATGTGCAAGCGGTGAAAAACGGTGGCAAAGAAAGCGATGAACTGGTGTTGGCTGATATCGCTGCCTATGTAGTTGCCGAGATGGACGAAGATGAAACCTACATTATGGGGTCTGGTTCCACCGTTGCGGCTGTGATGGAAGAGATGGGGCTTGACAATACGCTACTCGGTGTTGATGTTGTAAGGGATCAAGCGCTGATCGCGCAAGATCAAACCGCGCAGCAATTGTTGTCGCTTGCTGATGATAAAACAAAGCTAGTGATCACATTAATTGGTGGTCAAGGACATATTTTTGGCCGCGGTAATCAGCAGCTAAGCCCTAACCTCATTAAAAAAGTCGGCAAAGATAATATTATCCTTATCGCCACAAAATCGAAATTAAAGGCCTTAAATGGTCGTCCTTTAATTGCGGATACCGGGGACGAACAACTTGATGAGTCCTTAGCTGGATTTATTAAGGTGATCACTGGATTCAATGACCATGTAATGTATGCCATAGGCCATCAAGAATAATTTAGGAATAAATATGTCTTTAGTAGAATATGTAGAGAAAGCGCAGCAGTTTTTTGATGAGCTTGTTGATAGAGCGAGTGACGATGAGCTGTTTGCTGGCGGCTATTTACGCGGTCACTTCGACTTAGCGGTAGGCTATGCACAAGTAGAGGAAGCGGACCTTTCAATTGATGAGTTAAATGCCAAAGTTGAAAGCAGCCTAGTAAAAGCATACCGAAATGGAGAGCTAAATGACGATGACAAAGCACATGTGGTCTCTATTTGGGAGCAGGTGCAAAATCTAAAATAACCGCACCTCGGCCGAGTGTAGCAGGTGCTAGAAGTCTAATTTCCATCTGCTACTCAGCCTCATTTGGCATTACATCAAAAATCGCCAATATATAAATAACAGCGCAAAGCCCACTAAATAAACCAGCCCCAGTCCTGTTAGAGCCTTAGTATAAATTGGTTGACTGCGATAGATCTCACCTTTCACTAATCCTAAATTCATCCAAGCAAAGATAGGAGTAGTGACAAACGCTGAGCTCATGGCAAACATCAGCATACTTTTTAAGTCGGCCTTAAAAAATAGCACCACGGCCATACCGAGAGTCGCTTGCAGTAGCAGAATAAGCGTGTAACTCTTTTTCGTTGTGTTAGGTCGCAACAGTTGAAGTGACTCATTGAGCACTCGGGAATAGCCGTCTAACACTGTGATTGTTGTCCCAAACATACACAAAAATGCGACGCCGGCAATTAACCATCGGGCCCACTCACCAATCGTGTTGGCATACATATCAATCAGCTGCTGTGAGAATGCGACGCCAGCAAGCTCCACGGGTTTATCTTGGCCGTATTGCATTAGCATACCCAGTAAGCAAAATACGACCGCCAGGCCCATCGTTACAAAATATCCTACTTTGAAATCCAGTAAAATTTGGCTACTTGTTAGTGGTTGTTTAGCCATCTTTGTTTTTAGCCAAGAGGAATTAATGGCTGAAATCTCGATTGGTGCGGGCATCCAACCCATTAAGGCAACTAAAAAGCCTAGTAGCGCAATGTCGTAGGGAGAAATCGGATTAGTTGGGGCTGGGTGAGCTGGTCCATTGTTAACCGCAATAGCAAGTGCCATGAGCGTGGAAATGGTCAAGATTATCATCACCCATTTGCTCGTTACATCGAGTATTTTGTAGTGCCCAACTAGCAAAATTGCCAAGCAGCTTGTTAAAAGTATAAAGCTTAACAGTTCAGTATCTATTGAAAATGGCAGCGAGTAACTTAAGAGGCTTGCAGTAAGTAATAGCACTCCTGCGGTATTTACAATGGCAGCGAAAATATTGAGCAGTACAAAAACTTTAAATCCAAAGCGGTAATGCGCGTGATAACCTTCGACAACAGTATGCTTAGAGTGGCTTGTGTACTCTACAGCATATTTAAAAAAGGGATACTTGAGCAAATTTACGACGACAACCAGCCAAATCAACTGACTACCAAACAGTGCTCCTGCTTGAGTGGATGAAACGAGGTGCGAGCCGCCTATCGCAGCAGTTGCCATTAATATTCCAGGTCCAAATATAGCAAATTTATCTTTAAGAGATAGCAGCGCTGGCAATGTAAATTCCTTAAGTTATTGTTATTCTATTGCCAATCAGTCTACGAAGTTTTAAGAATTGCCGCAATACCACGTCACAGCAAACTCAAAAGGTAGTGCGAGATTGCAATTATAGGCCTGCTAATTCGCTACTTCATCTAATTCTAGAAAGTACTCTTCTAAATCTTCTTTAATATCTTGGTAATCGTCTTCATCTAAATTCAAAACTCTTAACACATCGGCCTTCATTAGATGCCAATCAGGTGCCGCAACAAAACGCTTATTGATATGAACAAAGTTTTCCGCCATTTTTAAAGCAGCAAAGGCCAACTTTTGTTCTTCATCTTTGCAGCTACTCAAAAATTCGGGGTCATGGTGGCATAAAATCATCTGACAAATACTCTGTGGCAAATTCCAAGAGGCTGCAAGAAAGTAGCCGATAATGGCATGGTTGGTTCCGTATTTTTCTTCTTCGTGGTCTACTAATAACTTGTCGTAGTCTTTGTTGGCTGCAATGAGCGTTTCCATATAATCTGGGTAATTTACCGCCATAGCAGCTATTCCCGCATCGTGAAATAGACCAAGTAAGTGCAAGTTTTCGATAGGGACACGTGATTTGAGTTTATTGCCAATCACCATGATGCTATCTGCGATGTCTGAAGCGTTATCCCAAAATCGCTCTAAACTAATACAGCATGTGCGTTGATGAAAGGTTTGTTTGAGCAAAAAGCCTGTTACCAAAGTACTGACAGAATCTAGGCCAAGAAAAACCACAGCCTGTTTTACATCCGTTACTGTTCTTGCCAAGCCGTATAAGGGCGAGTTGATTATTTTTAGCACCGCAGCTGAGGTACTGACATCATGAGCGATGATAGAAGCGATATCGTTCAGATCGGGATCTGATGTAGCAAGTGCTGCTTGCAATTCGCTTATCAGGGCAGGCTTGGGCGGTAAGTTGAAACCATGTTTGACGTCAGCTAATACTTTGTCATCTAGATCTATCATCTACACATCCTTAATACTGGGTATATAAAAAGCATAGCTTAAATTCTTGATTGAACACTGACTTGAGGTCAAAAATACCAAGTCGATTACTAATTCGGCAAAGTGCATCGTCAATGGGCACGTTTTCTTGCTTAACATGTAAATATTAAGTTATGGTTAAGCAATTTTTTTCTTAGGGCAATGGTATGCACGAAACACAACAAGCGAACTCGCAAAATTCTGCGATCACCCGTTTTCTTAACGGGATAGAGCGGGTGGGGAATAAACTCCCCGATCCTGCAATCATTTTCTTATCAGCAATGTTGCTGATCTGGCTATTATCTTGGTTATTTTCAGGCGTAGAATTTAGCGCTATCGATCCGAGAACCAATCAGGCGATTGTCGTCCACAATTTATTAGACCCAAATGCGCTTGCTGGGTTTATGGCGACGATGGTGAAAACCTTCACGGGGTTTGCGCCATTAGGCGTGGTGCTAGTTGCTATGCTAGGTGTGGGTGTCGCTGAACATTCTGGCTATATAAATACTGGCCTTAAAATCATGCTTAAACGCACGCCTCAGGCACTACTAACTCCTTCTATTATTCTTATCGCTATTGTAAGTCACACGGCGACAGATGCTGGGTATGTGTTAGTTATCCCACTTGCTGGTGTTATTTTCTATGCGATGGGAAGACATCCTCTTGCGGGTATTGCAGCGGCATTTGCTGGCGTAAGCGGTGGATTTAGTGCGAACTTTATTCCTTCAGGTATCGATCCGTTACTACAAAGCTTTACCCAAAGTGCGGCACAGATCATCGATCCAGAAATTGCGATTAACCCACTAAATAACTGGTTTTTCACTTCGGCATCGAGTCTATTCATTGTACTTTTAGGTTGGTATATCACTGATAAAATCATTGAGCCAAGACTAAAGGCGACAGAAGTTGACGGTGATACAGATAGCTTGCCTTCATTCGATGAGATCACCAGTAAAGAAAAAAAAGGCTTTGTGGTAGCGTCAACGGTGATGTTAGCAGGTATCGCGTTATTGGTTTATGCATCAAGCGGCGAAGACTCAGCACTACGCAGCCCGTCAGGTGCTTTAACTGACTTTAGTGCGCCGTTAATGCAATCTATTGTACCACTTATTTTTCTCCTGTTTTGGATCCCTGGTGCGGTGTACGGTTTTGTTGTCGGAACGTTCAAAACTTCAAAAGACATGATTGATGCCATGACTAAGGCTATGAATAGCATGTCTTACTATATTGTTATGGCATTTTTCTGTGCACTTTTCATCAGTGCTTTCAGTCACTCAAACTTGGGGGCACTGCTTGCCATTGAAGGTGCTCAAGTATTAAAAGCTTTGGCGCTTCCAAGCTATGTTACAGTGATTGGTATCATCTTTCTCACGGCATTTGTAAACCTATTTGTGGGGTCAAGCTCTGCAAAGTGGGCGTTATTGGGGCCAATTTTTGTTCCAATGTTAATGCAATTGGGTATCTCACCCGATTTGACACAAGCGGCTTATCGCGTTGGTGATTCTGGCTCAAATATCATCACTCCACTTATGCCTTACTTCCCGCTAGTTGTGGTTTACTGCCAGAAATACGTTAAGTCTACAGGGATAGGTACATTGATAGCGATGATGTTGCCTTACTCGATTGCCTTTTTGATTGGTTGGAGCATCTTCTTATTGATCTACTGGATGCTTGGCGTTCCGCTAGGTCTACAAGCGAGTTATGCATATCCGGCTGGAATGTAGTTTGAGGAATGTAACTTCAGGGGATCCTTAAAATAATGAACTCCTGATCCAAACCTTAGATTAAGTAATAAAAAGCGCTGTTCAGTGAAATAACAGCGCTTTTTATATTTTGTTATTTTGTACTACACCTTACGCGGCTTTATTGATACCCAGCCAAGAAAATGAGCGATGTAAAAACGCCTCAGCAGCCTTTTCAATGCATTCACCATGAGCAATAACAATATATTGAGGTTGCCAATCAGCCATCTTTGAAAAACAGGCTCGGGCCTGCTGCTTTCCGAATATAAATGAAGCTCGCCAGTCTATTGGGGTTTTACCATTGGGGCTAATCACCCCCGTGATTTTCGCAAGTACCTTTTTAAATCCAGAGAAGTGGTTTGGATGAAAGTTCTCAATCAAATCCGTCAAAATTAACGTACTAGTTTTTTTATGGAAGAAAACGACTTCTTCCATTACCGCGCTACCTTTAAAGATCAGCTGGTCAATATCATTTTGCCACTCTGGCTCGGCAGTGTCGCCCAGCTGGCGATGAAACTTAAGATCGGGGCGTTTTTTGTCGACACCTGGGGAAGCAAACAGAGTCGCCGTTGGGAACTTTTCCTGCCAATCACCCATAAATAGATGGTGTAGTTTATTTGGAGAAATTAGATATTTTACTTCGCCAAGTTGAGTTAATTCACAAAGCAGTCCATCCGTTAGTTTTCCGGGAGAGTGGACCCACAATTCGCCAGAAGAAAGCTTGATTATGGTACTTCGAGTGGTGTACGGCATACCAAAAAATGGTACGGCTGGGCCGTTGTAGATCCAAATGTTATGACCAATAGAAATTAATTCGCTCATCTGATTTCCTTACTCACTTTAGAATTAATGTAACTATATCAGGGAAATTTTTTGTTTGAAATATAATCAACTACAAGCTTGGATGAGATATATTTGCTTAATTGCGTTGGCCTATTATATCAATGCTTTTGGACGTAAGGTTAAGCCCCATATCTCGCCATAAAGAGTGCAACGCTTTGCTCTACAACAAAATCAGGTTTTTCCAAGTTTGTGAGGTCAAACCCATATAGCCGTGGATAAAAAATGAAAGACTTAAGTTGATATAAAAACTGTTGTGCTGCGAAAGCTTTATGTTCGATACAAAGTGCATTATTAGCAACGGCATCGGCTAAAAACTTTTCTAGATAACGCATACAGCCAACTTTACTATTATTGAAATGTGCCGCCAACGTAGGGTCTTGTAATAATTCGATAAATGCCACGCGTGCTACTTTGATAAATGGTTCTGAGGTGAGGAGTCTGACTTCCCGCGAAGCGATTTCTTGTAATTGGTTTGCAACAGGGATATCAGATCGATATTGATAAATATCACCTTGGTCAACTTGAAGCAGCATGTGTTCAAGTACACTATACAGCAGCAACTCCTTAGTCTCAAAGTGATTATAGATAGTTCGTTTAGACACCTCTGCGTGCTTTGCGATAAGATCCATACTGGTATTTTGAGCGCCATTTTGAGCAAATAACTGCTGGGCAGCCTCCAGAATTTGCAGCCTTTTTCTCTCTGATTGTTTCATTTTTTCTATTACATACAAGGGAATATCTAAATGTTGATATCCTACATTCTAGCAAACCTAGAATATATTACACTACTTAGTTTACTTTTTATTTTTGGTGTGTAGACTACACTGTGTAGTTTACCTTTTGGTGGTGATATGAAAAAACGAATATGGTTTGGATTGATTGTAGTCTTGTTGATAGGGGGAGGAGGAATTATGGCTTCTAGTTTAAATGCTGCGGTAAACCAAAGTGGGTATTCATCGACTCAGTTTAGTAATGGTAAGTTTCATAATATTCACGAAACGAATAAAGCGAGTTTAGGTAAGACACTGGAAATTTTCTGGCGCTTTTTTACCGAACAGAAAGTCAATGCGGTGCCGAAGGTTAACATGCCAGTGGCTGCGCTCACCGAGGCGAATTTGAAGGCGCTTTCTGAAACGCAAACTCATGTCATCAAGCTTGGACATTCATCGGTACTAGTAAAAGCGCAAGGGCAGTATCTGTTGATTGACCCTGTTTTTGCTGAACGAGCATCACCTTTTTCATTTATTGGTCCAAAGCGTTTTCATCAGCCACCCATTACCATTGAGTCATTACCTAAAATTGATAAGGTGTTGATTTCACATAACCATTACGACCACCTAGATAAGGAAAGTGTAAAGCGACTAGCAGATAGAGTGGGGGTATTTTATGTCCCTTTGGGCGTAGAAGGTGATTTGCAAAAGTGGGGAGTTCCCGCCGAGAAAATAAAGCAGTTTGACTGGTGGCAGTTTGAAGAAACCGCTGAGTTAACACTCACCTTTACACCTACTCAACACTTTTCTGGACGTGGACTTGGAGATGCAAATAAAACCCTTTGGGGAGCGTGGGCTATTCGCACAGCAGACAAAAATATCTTTTTTAGTGGAGACTCTGGTTATTTTGCTGGATTTAAGGAAATAGGTGAAAGACTTGGTCCATTTGATCTGACGCTCGTGGAAACCGGCGCCTATGATAAAGATTGGTCTGATATACACATGACGCCAGAGCAAAGCGTACAGGCCCATATAGATTTACGAGGAACGCATATGATCCCCATTCATAATGGTACTTTTGACTTAGCTTTTCACTCTTGGTTCGACCCGCTCGTTAGAGTCAAAGTTGCAGCTGAGCAAAATCAAGTGACGTTGGTAACGCCTGTTGTAGGTGAAGTGTTGACACTTTCAGAAACGCTACCAAGCCACAGCTGGTGGGAAACGCTAGTGCCTTAATATTGGTATCGTAGTAATTGAATAAGGGCTACCGTATTAGGCATACACCCTTATTCAGTATTCTGGTGTTAAGCAATCAACATTCTTAATGAAAAGGCCATAAGCAAAACAGCAAGTGCCTTTTCAACCAGGTTCATTTTGTTTATGAACCAAGCACGAGAAGGCGGAGCTGAAAATAATAAACTGACACAGATAAACCACAAGGCATTTACGCTGCACATCCAAGCGCCGTAAAAAAGTTGAACATGTAACGGAGTTCCTTGACTGACGACATTAGTTACCACGGCTAAGAAAAATAAGGTTGCTTTTGGATTGGTTGCATTTGTTAAAAAGCCTAGGCCGAACGCTTTTTTTAGTGATTGTGAACTTACTTTAACTTGAGTATTTGCTGTCTCTAGTTGAATCTTTCCTGCACTTTTAAGCAATTGAATGGCGATGTATATAAGATATGCAGCGCCAATTAATTTAGCTATTTGTAAAACCCAAGGTGAGGCCTGCATCAGTGCCCCTACACCAAGTAAGGTATATAAAATATGAACACTAAGCCCAGTGCCAATCCCCAAGGCTGTTATTGCGCCGTGTAGTCTGCCGTATTTCAGGCTCTGCCTGACTGTAATAACAAAGTCGGGGCCCGGCAAGATCACTGCGACAAAATGAATGATGGCTAATGATAAAAACTCTGGCCAATACTGCACCATATTCCGCTCCCAATATTATGTTGAATAGTTAAGAGCATTGTATTTCTATTCACANCATGAGAAGATAATAATCTAAAAATAGAAATAACTTTTGCGTGGAGCGCACAAATGGGAGTGCTATGACAACCAGTAAACATATTGAACTACTGCAAGAAATGTCGATTTTTGTTTCGGTTGTCAATACTGGCAGTTTTTCTGAGAGCGCTAGGCAGTTAGGTGTCTCGCCGTCATCGGTGAGCCGTGCCATAAAACACCTTGAACAGCAATTGGGGGTGTGCTTACTTCAGCGCACCACACGCAGCTTAAGACTGAGTGAAACAGGAAGAGCGGTGTATGAACGCTGTACTCAGCTGGAACAAGCCGCTAAAGACGTTATCTCGCTCTGTGAAAGTCATCATCAGACTGCACAAGGAGTCGTTAAAATCGCAGCGCCAAAAGCGGTCGCACATACGCTAATTCATCCAAATGTGATGGTGTTTTTAAGCGAATTTCCAAATATTGATGTTCATTTGGTGTTAGATGATAACGCACTGGACCTGATCCGAGATGAAATAGACATTCTATTTAAAATTACTAACGAACCACCGCAAGGCTTGATAGGCCGAAGCGTGATGAAAATAAACCATATATTGGCGGCGTCCCCAGAATACCTTGCAGCTCATTTTGCTCCTACCCACCCCAAAGAATTAGTACAACATAGCTGTATTGCGTTGGGAGAAACGGATGCCGATGCTAAGTGGCAATTCAGAAAAGGCACACAAAAACACACAACCCCAGTTAGCGGGCGCTATAAAGCAAATCATACTCGAGTGAGGCTAGATGCTGCGCTGCAAGGGCTTGGGATCACAAGCTTGCCTGTATTTGTCGCTAAAGATGCTTTAGCATCAGGTGAGTTGATACAGGTATTGCCTGAGTGGGATTTCGAGACGAATTATTCAGGCGAGCTGTGGATGCTATATCCATCGACTCGCCATATTCCTGCAAAGGTGAGTGTTTTTGCTGATTTTATTGTACAGCGACTCACTACGACTTGTTATTAATAGTCTCTGTTAGCTAGAGTGAAAACCGATAACTCAATGTGGCACTTGCTTGAACTTGTCTCAACTGTTCATCATCGAAGTGCCAGCTGCATGTATTTTGAGTCGCAGGGTCAATATCACAAGTAACTTTTGAATCATTGCTTAGAAAGCTTACAATCCAACGCACTTCGGTACCCAGGTGGAAGCCAGCACCGATATTATATTCAAGACCAGTGTATAAACCAGTAGCGAAGAAAGTGTCTGAGTCGATAAAATTAGGATTAACAAAAGTTGCACCAAGCTGTGCACCTAAGTATATATCTAAATTGTCTGTGAGAGGGCGTACTACCGCGCTTTGAAATAGTAGGTATTCCATTTCCACTTTATTTAGTGGGTACGCAGTAAGCTGAGTCTCTGTTTTACCATAGTAAAATCCATAACGACCTTTGGATATGTACTTGTCTACACTTACTCCCAAATGCGAGTCATCTTCTAATTCGTATGTCTGGTGGCGAGAAGTTTCGATATCATTACTGTACGTTTTACCACCGTATATTGAAACACCAAAATCTCCGTAATCTGCGGCACTGACGTTGCTAGAAACAACTAACGCCAAGATAGTCGCTAATGAAGCTGATTTCATAAAGTCTATATCCTTGAGTTGGAATAATTTTTTAGATCTGAAACCGAGTATACCAATGATGAAAGAAAATAATAACGAGGTAGGGATGATTTACTTGCATTTTTTGGGCTAGGTTTTTATTATTTAGCCGTCTGTTTGATTTGGAAAGTACTTTGCAAGTATTCTTACGTTTACTTATCACATTGTTCGTGGTGGCTACACTTAGTGGTCAAAACGAGGCTGGCTCTATGGTTGGATGTGAAATGCATGGCGCTACAAGTCATGAAATAAATCAAAGTATGCTTCAAAGTAATTTGCAACTGGCAGGCTCTCATCATCATGAAATGGTGATGGAGATGGATTGTTGTGACCCTCAGAGCGCAGCACAATGCAGCGATTGTACTTGCCCCACACATATGTGCTCCACAAATCTTGCAGCGTTTTCTCCAAGAGAATGGATAGCGCCTATTGTACTGAATAATGATAAATTGAGTTTCATAAGCGGTCAGCTTAGTGACTACCCTCGTTCTCTTTATAAACCCCCAATACTTGCTTAACCTCAGGGCAGATCTGCCTTAATTTTAAGATTTTGTACGATTAATCGTCTATTTTGACGTGATTTTCAACGAATTGATTGATACCAGCTGCAGTAATTCAATTGGTATTACATGCGAGGTTAGCATGAGAAAGTTTTATTTAGTGGTGACGCTATGGCTAATGAGCGCCATGGCATACGGTAAATCCGGTATAAAATTGGAAGTCTTTAAATCCCCAACCTGTGGCTGTTGTGAGCTGTGGTTAAACCATTTAACCGCACAAGGTATTGCGCACAAAGCCACCGACTTAAATTATCTTGGCTTACTTAAGAGTAAGTTTGGTATTAAGCAAAATTATCAATCTTGTCACACTGGGGTTTCTAAAAATGGTTTTATTTTTGAAGGGCATGTTCCTGCCAAGTTTATTAAACAGTTTTTGCAAAACGAGACGTTAACTCAAGATAAGCAAAATATCGGCTTGAGTGTGCCGGCAATGCCACTTGGATCGCCGGGTATGGAGGTTGGCGAGCGTTTTATGCCTTATCAAGTATTGCTACTCAAAAAAGATGGGAGCTATGAGGTTTTTGCTGAAATCGACAATTATGAGGAGCAATTCTAATGACAATCAAAGTTTCCCTGTTTATCGCAACTCTGATACTGCCACAGATAGCACAGGCCAATATTGCAACGTTAGAGCAAGCTATAGATGTCGCCATCAGCAACGATCCTTGGCTTAAATCTAGCCAATACAAGCGTTCTGCGATGCAATCTATGAGCCGCGAAGCGCTAAGCTATCCTGATCCTCAGGTGTCCATCGGTATGATGAATCTGCCTGTTGATAGTTGGGAGTTTAATCAAGAGGGGATGACTCAGCTTAAAGTTGGCGTGATGCAGATGTTACCGCGAGGAGATAGCCTCGAAATTAAGAGCCAGCAATTGGCACTTGACGCTAAAAAGCAACCGATTTTACAAGCGGATAGAAAAGCGCAAGTGCGCCGGGACGTTTCTCAGGTGTGGCTTGATATTGTGCAAGCCAAAAAGACGTTAGAACTGATTGAACGCGATAGTGTGCTGTTTGACCAAATGGTAGAAATAGCCAATGCTAGCTACTCCAATGCGCTGGGTGCAACACGCCAGCAAGATGTGATCCGTGCTCAGCTTGAGGTGATGCAATTAGACGATAAGCGTTCCGCGGCTTATCAGCAGCTTAACACCGCTAAGGCAAAGCTTTCGCAATGGCTATTAAATGATGCATTCACTAATTCAAATGCACTGAGTGTCCTTGAACAAAACGAAGTGACACTGCCGTTGATCCGCTCAATTGCGCCAAAGTTGATGCAGCAACGCCCAGTTGATAGCCAAGCTGTAGTACAACATTTGACTCATCACCCGTTGGTTGTTGCAGCCGACGTTGATACATACCGTGCCAATCAAGGGGTTAAGTTAGCTGAGCAGGCATATAAACCACAGTTTTCCGTCAACGCAAGTTATGCATATCGGGATGATGCTCCGGATCAGATGTCTCGCACTGACTTTTTTAGCGTTGGTGTATCATTCGACGTTCCGTTATTCACAGATGGAAAACAAGATCAGCAAAAAGCGGCAGCGACTGCACAAGTTGAGGCGAGTAAAACCGACCGGTTGCTGGTGCTAAAGCAGCTGTTTTCAAACTTAAATGGAGAAATTCAAACTATCCAACGATTGCAAGAAAGGCAATCGCTATACGCAAAATCAATTGTGGCACAAAGCGCTGAACAGGCCGAAGCTGCATTGACCGCTTATACCAATGACGATGGCGACTTTTCCGAGGTAGTGAGGGCGCGCATCGCGAAACTGAATGCGCAGTTATCAGCGCTTTCCATTGATATTGCATTGTTAAAAGCGGTGGTACGCAGTAACTATTATTTGGTTCAAATTGAAGAGGATGCAAGCCATGAATAACAACTTAAAAATGACGCTTGTTACCGTCACGACATTAACGGTCGGCGTGCTAGTTGGGATAAATTTCTCTTCAAGTAACGAGCCTGCGGTAGCGCCAAGCACTGAGAAAGCACCACTTTATTGGGTTGCGCCTATGGATCCGAACTATCGTCGTGATAAGCCAGGTAAGTCTCCTATGGGAATGGACCTTGTACCTGTGTACGAAGAAGAGTCTGCGAATGCAAAATTTGGTGAGGGGGTTGTGGAGATAGCGCCTCACGTTGAAAACAACTTGGGCGTTCGTACCGCGGTGGCTATGCGTCAAGCGATGTCTCACCAAATCCGCACTGTTGGGTATGTTCAGTACAACGAAGATAGCTTAGTTCACATTCACCCTCGCGTTGAGGGTTGGATTGAAAAGCTCTACGTGAAAGCAGCAGGTGAACCGGTCAAGCAAGGCGAACCTCTGTATACCTTGTATTCACCGCAACTGGTCAATGCGCAAGAAGAATACCTTATTGCTAGAAAGCGTAATAATCAGGCGCTCATCAACGCAGCGCACGAACGGCTCAAGGCATTACACCTGAGTGATGACTTTATCAATACGCTGAAAAAAACGGCTGAAGTGCACCAAAGCATTACCTTTTATGCACGTCAATCCGGGGTGTTAGATGGACTCCAGATCCGAGAAGGGTTTTACGTAAAGCCAGGCACAACGCTCATGAGTATCGCCAAACTTGACGAGATTTGGGTCGAAGCTGACGTATTTGAACGTGATGCTATGTTGGTCGCTCAGGGGCAAGCCGTTTCCATGAGGTTAGACTTTTTACCCGGCAGAACGTGGCGAGGGCAAGTCGATTACGTCTATCCCTCACTCAATGAAAAAACACGGACACTTAGAGTAAGGCTTAGATTTGACAACAGTGATGCGCTATTAAAGCCAAATATGTTTGCGCAAGTGAACATTCAAGCCGACTCTCGTGACGATGTACTTCAAGTGCCGAGTGAGTCTGTGATCCGCACTGCCAAACAAAATCGTGTTGTCGTTGAAGTTGCACCCGGTAGCTTTAAATCGGTTGCCGTTGAACTGGGTCAAATTGGTGATGAAAACATTGAAATCCTCAATGGCCTTAACGAAGGTGACAAGATAGTTACGTCAGCCCATTTCCTGATTGATTCTCAATCGAGCATTACTTCTGACTTTATGCGTATGGCGCCAGTTGCAGAAGCTAAGTCCGTTTGGATTGAAGGAGAAATTCAAAGCGTGAACGACCAAAGCCGAGTGGTGAATATTGATCATCAACCCGTACCCGAGTGGGAATGGCCTGAAATGGTGATGGATTTTACAGTGGCTGAAAGTGTTGATATTGACGCACTAAATGCGGGACAGGTTTTGCACTTTGAAGCGACAAAACAAGATGATGGCAGCGTATTACTGACTGGTATTCACATTATGTCTGAAGGCAGTATGACCGAAAATATACTGCCTACAGCAACAGTGGGCGGTGTGATAAACGCCATCAACCCTGACACCCGAGTGCTTAATATTTCTCGCGACGCCATTGAAAAATGGGACCGTCCCGCAACAACGATGGACTTTGTTGCAGCTGAGCACATTGATTTAAGCCAGCTTATGACAGGAATGAAGGTGACTTTCACCTTTGAAGTGGGTGACGAATTTGTGGTGACTGATATCAAACCTGCAGGTGAGATGTCGATGAATATGCACTCTGGCCACTAAGGAGCGTTTACAATGATCCAAGCAATAATTCGCTGGTCAGTATACAACCGTTTTTTTGTGGTACTGCTGACACTGATGCTGGTGGGGGCTGGGCTATTTACCCTTAAAAACACACCTGTCGACGCCATTCCGGATTTGTCTGATGTACAAGTTATTGTCAAAACACCTTATCCAGGACAGGCACCACAAGTGGTTCAAGATCAGGTGACATTTCCGCTGACCACTGCAATGCTTTCCGTCCCAGGCGCAAAAACCGTACGTGGTTATTCCTTCTTTGGGGATTCCTATGTTTACGTTATTTTTGACGATAAAACGGATCTTTACTGGGCGCGCAGTCGGGTGCTCGAGTATCTAAGTCAAGTTGCACCACAATTACCTGATGCGGCAAAACCGCAGCTGGGGCCTGATGCCACAGGGGTGGGTTGGGTGTATCTTTATGCATTAGTTGATAAAACCGGTGAACACGATATTAGCCAACTACGCAGCCTACAAGATTGGTTTTTAAAGTTTGAGCTGCAATCGGTTGCTGGTGTGTCAGAAGTAGCGCCGATTGGCGGTATGGTGAAACAGTATCAAGTACAGGTTGATCCCAATAAACTGCGCGCTTACGGCATTCCGCTTACGCATGTGCAGCAGGCGTTGCAACGCGGTAACCAAGAATCTGGTGCTTCTGTGATTGAGATGGCTGAAGCCGAATATATGGTGACAAGTACGGGATATATTCAAAGCGTTAAAGATATTGAAGCTATCCCACTTGGGCAAGCTGTCAAAGGAACGCCATTAACGATAGCAGATGTTGCGTCTGTCAATATTGGACCGCAAATGCGTCGTGGCATTGCTGAGCTTAACGGCGAAGGAGAAGTTGTTGGCGGTGTTGTAGTCATGCGCTTTGGAGAAAACGCGCAAAAAACCATCGACGGCGTAAAGCAAAAACTTGCTGAGCTACAACAAGGCTTACCTGACGGGGTGGAAGTGGTGACGGTTTACGATCGCTCCGAGCTTATCACCAAAGCCATTGATAATCTTTGGTCTAAACTGCTCGAAGAGCTGGTGGTGGTGGCCTTAGTGTGTGTGGTGTTCTTATTTCATATTCGCTCTTCCGTGGTTGCCGTGATCACTTTGCCACTTGGTATTTTGGTTGCTTTTATTGTGATGTATTTTCAAGGGGTGAACGCAAATATCATGTCCCTTGGTGGCATAGCCATTGCTATCGGGGCGATGACCGACGGTGCAATCGTGATGATTGAAAACATGCACAAACACATGGAAAGAACGCCACTCAATGATGAAAATCGCTGGGAAATCGTCGCAAAGTCGGCTTCTGAGGTGGGTCCTGCGCTGTTCTTTAGTTTGCTAATTATCACCGTAAGCTTCTTACCTGTGTTTATTCTTGAGGCCCAAGAAGGGCGTATGTTTGCCCCGCTGGCATACACCAAAACGTATGCGATGGCTGCATCTGCGGGACTTGCTATTACACTTATTCCGGTGCTGATGGGGTACTTTATTCGCGGTAAAGTTGTGCCCGAGCATAAAAACCCAATCAATCGAATGTTGGTTGGTGCGTATACGCCGCTATTAAAGCAAGTATTACGCTTTCCTAAGCTGACGTTGCTGGCCGCAGCAGCTATTACTATCGTTGGCTTTTATCCAATGGATAAAATCGGCAGTGAGTTTATCCCACCTTTGGATGAAGGGGATTTAATGTACATGCCGACTACATATCCAAGTATTTCGATTGGTAAGGCCAGAGAAATCTTACAGCAAACTGACAAGTTGATAGCGACGGTGCCTGAGGTAAAAAATGTCTTTGGTAAAGTTGGTCGCGCGGAAACCGCAACCGATCCTGCCCCGCTGACGATGATTGAGACCTTTATTCAATTAAAACCTAAAGATCAATGGCGTGCGGGAATGACCACTGAAAAGCTCAAAGCTGAACTCGATAAGCTAGTGCAGTTACCGGGTTTGACCAATGCTTGGGTGATGCCCATCAAAACGCGTATTGATATGCTCGCGACGGGGATTAAAACGCCTGTCGGGATTAAAGTCGCAGGCCCAGATTTAGATACTATCCAAAAAATTGGTCAAGATCTTGAACGTATTCTGAGTCAGGTAGAGGGTACAGCTTCGGTCTATTCTGAGCGAGTAGCTGGGGGACGCTATATTAAGGTTGATATTCTACGTGATAAAGCCGCGCGATTTGGGCTCAATATTGCCGATGTCCAGCAAGTCGTCGCAACTGCAATTGGTGGAATGGATGTCACGCAAACCGTTGAAGGACAAGAGCGCTACCCGGTTAGTTTGCGCTACCCGCAAGACTTACGCGATTCTCCCGAAGCGCTGCGGAAGCTTCCTATAGTCACCGCCGAGGGATTAAATATTGCCCTAGGTGATGTGGCAACTATCTATATTGAAAACGGGCCACCGGGCATTAAAAGCGAGAACGCTCGCATTAATGGTTGGACGTTTATCGATTTAGACGGAGTTGATGTTGGCAGTTATGTGGCTACCGCTAAACAAGTGCTGAGTGAGCAGCTGGAGTTACCTGCAGGTTATTCCATCAGTTGGGCTGGTCAATACGAGTATATGGAGCGTGCTAAAGCTAAATTGACTTATGTGGTGCCGCTTACGCTTGGGATCATTATTGTTTTACTCTATTTGAACTTTAGAAGCTTTAGCGAAGTGGCAATTATCATGGCGACGTTACCTATGGCGATGATTGGTGGACTGTGGTTACTATACCTTGAGGGGTTTAACTTTTCGGTCGCGGTAGGCGTTGGTTTTATAGCGCTTGCAGGTGTTGCTGTTGAAATAGGTGTGATCATGCTCGTGTATCTCAACCAAGCCATTAGTGAGCTTAAAGGTAAACCGCAAACATTGACTGTTGAGGCCATTAACAATGCCATTTTAGAAGGCGCGGGCAAGCGTATTCGTCCAGTCATGATGACGGTGGCAACGATTGTTATTGGGTTATTGCCAATCCTTTATGGCTCGGGCACAGGTTCTGAGGTGATGAGCCGCATAGCCGCGCCTATGGTGGGCGGTATGGCAAGCGCGCTATTACTTACCTTAGTGGTGTTACCCGTAGTATATATGCTGATGATCCGTTGGCGTGAAAACGTTAATAATTAATCCATAGCGGAAAAAGTTTGCCTCAAGCGCAGTAATATTAAGCGCTTGAACGGCAAACTTTGGTTTGAAAAAACGCAATTACAATCAAAAAGCGTTTAAGACCCCGTCGTTCTCAATCAGACTTGCTTGGCGCACTTATTGCTGTATCAGAGCAGCTAATGCAACAAGGAGCGGGTATGTTCATTCAAAATTCTTCTTATAAACAAATGTACGGTTCGAGCGATCTCTACGGTGGCACGAACAATAATGCTGTGAGTGACCAAGACATTTCTAATTCGGCGACAAAAAATTCAGGAACTCAGTCATTTATGGAAGCCGCAAAAGCCATTCAAGAGAAAGCGCCGAATAACACTCAATCGACTTACCTTGCCAAACATTTTGACAAGGCTGAAGAAATAGCCCATGAATCATTGGTGAGTTCGAGTCGCAAGAGAGGCAGTCGTGAATATAACATCGAGATGTATCGTGAAATGATGACAAACATTGTTGAGATGCCAATTGAAGTGGAAATTGCACCTGAGGAAATGAACCAAGCGTTGTTATTTAATCATTTGGGATTAGACTTTAATGAGTATAAAACCGTTTCTGTGCGTTCAGAGTTGTTAACTATGCTTGAGCAAAAAGTCGAGCAGGACAGTATGTTGATCAGATCAGACAAAGCCAAATTAACAGCAATCATAGCTGATACACAAGATAGGCTAAAAGCCGCTCAAGTGGCGTTGCTTGAAGGTGAAGATATTACTGAGCGACTACAAGATAGTAAAAGGGCGATTTATGATTCGTATGAACGGCTTAAGCTTGGCAAGGTTAGTCAGCGAGATCTGCTTTCGGTTTTATAGTTGACTTGTATGTCGAACAATAAGGGCCCGTGATTTTGCGGTAAATTTAAAACAGGCTCAAATGGACAACAATGAACCGCTTAATGTTCTAAGAAGTGTTTTATGACATGAAGTAAATCGTGGCTTTTGGGTTTATAGCGTGTTTCAAGGACTAGAGGTCAAGGTTGTTATAATTACCCAGTCATTCGCTGCAGTAGCTAGCGAATGACTGGTGTGAGATCAGCGAAGATCAGCTGGTGTAGGATAATCTGGGTGCTCAACATTTTGGTTGGACCAAACCGCAGGGATAGGCGGTTCCCATTTTTGCTCGATTTGTGAAACAAGAGTTTTTAAATCACAGTTGGGCTCACCGTAAAACTCAGCCCATTTCTGTGGCACATCTTCTGGGTTTGCTGCTTGAATGATGTGAGCCATCCATTGTTTCCTTAACTCAGCCCACTCAGGGCTTTGTTTTTGGCTCTCTTCAATACCGGCAAGTGGTCTAAGTTCTACGTAGATTGTTCTTCTCGGACCATCACTGCGTTTAGGTTCAGAGCTATGCAAAATCATCATATCCTGAACGAGAATATCTCCAGCTTTAGCAGGTTGCTGCAAGACGCCCGGAATATTCCAGCCATATTCGCTAGAAAGTGAATAAATGTCTACAAGCTCGTGTTGTGAATCAGGTAGGTAGCGTAAGCAACCATCGTCGATATCGGCATCATCTAGATAAATTCCTACGTTTAAATAAGCATAATTACGTGGATGAGGTGCTCCTTGATGCCAAGCTATGTGTGGGTGAGGATGTGGATATTTGTAGACTAAATCGCACTGCATTGGCACACAGCCGAGACCGCAAATACCTTCGCTGATCTCAATCATTGCAGGCGTGGCGAGCAATTCGACAATTAACTCGGGCGCTTCAAAAAGCAAATCATTATAACGAAATAGCTTCGGCTCACCAGATTCGTTTGATAGATGATATTGAGTCGCGATTTTTCCTTCTTGCTGCGCTTGTATTGCTTTATTCTCTAGAGTATTAGATAGACGTTTAAGCTTCTCTAGTAGAACGTTGGGTAAAGTTTGTTCAAATAACACAAAGCCGTTATTAGCGTAAAAATCGAGTTTACTTTTGTTTACTATCTTCATGAGCGCACGTCCTAGTCAATGCATTGCTTGCCTTAATTCAGAATTTTGGTTTGCAGTGTGTATTTTTCAAGCCGATCAAGTACTAGTCAAAAATGGAGTCGATGCAAAGTAATTCATCATGTCGCAAAATAAAGTGTAGAGCAATTACAGGAAGTTACATCACATTGAACCCAGTTTATTTATTCTATGTCAAAAAGTTGAAAGAGAAACTTCCATTGGCGTGGTCACCCATCCTCAAGTACAATTAGCGTTTTCGTTTGCAACACACCGGAACCTTCCAATGGAAATCAAAGTAAATTACCTCGACAATCTCAGAATTGATGCCAGATTTGACGACTTTTCTGTCATTGCGGATCAGCCAATTCGCTACAAAGGCGATGGTTCAGCACCAAGCCCATTCGACTATTTTTTAGCGTCTTCAGCGCTTTGTGCAGCTTACTTTGTGAAGGTGTATTGTAATGCGCGTGATATTCCAACTGATGGAATTCGCGTAGCGCAAAACAACATTGTTGATCCAGAAAACCGCTATAACCAAATTTTTAAAATTCAGGTTGAGTTACCAGAAAGCATTTCTGAAAAAGACCGCCAAGGTATCCTGCGCTCAATTGACCGCTGTACCGTTAAAAAAGTGATCCAAACAGGACCTGAATTTCAAGTAGAGGCGGTTGAGAGCCTTGAAGATGACGCTCAGGCGATGCTGATGGTTGATACCAGTGAAAGCGACAGCACTTTTATTCTGGGTAAAGATTTGCCGCTGGAACAGACTATCGCAAATATGACCAAGATCCTGTCGGATTTAGGCATGAAGATTGAAGTCGCGTCATGGCGTAATATTGTGCCACACGTCTGGTCACTACATATTCGAGATGCTGCTTCGCCAATGTGTTTCACTAATGGTAAAGGGGCGACCAAAGAGAGTGCACTTTGCTCAGCACTCGGCGAGTTTATTGAGCGTTTAAACTGTAACTTCTTTTATAACGACCAATTCTTTGGTGAAGAAATTGCCAATGCTGAATTTGTTCATTATCCGAACGAGAAATGGTTTAAACCGGGTGCTGATGATGCGCTGCCTAACGAAATCTTAGACGATTACACCCGTGAAATTTACGATCCAGAAAGTGAATTACGTGGTTCACACCTTGTTGATACAAACTCAGGTAATATAGCGCGCGGCATTTGCTCTATTCCTTACACTCGTCATTCTGATGGTGAAACTGTGTATTTCCCATCAAATCTAATAGAAAACTTATTCCTAAGTAATGGGATGAGTGCTGGTAATAACCTGTTTGAAGCCAAAGTGCAGTGTTTATCTGAGATCTTTGAACGTGCGGTGAAAAAGCAAATTATCGAACAAGAAATCGTGTTGCCTGACGTGCCAGAGTCTGTACTTGCTAAATATCCAGGTATTGTTGAAGGGATCAAAGGACTTGAGGAGCAAGGGTTCCCAGTCGTGGTTAAAGATGCGTCTCTTGGCGGTCAATTCCCTGTAATGTGTGTGACCCTGATGAATCCTAAAACAGGCGGTGTGTTTGCCTCTTTTGGAGCGCATCCAAGTTTTGAAGTGGCGCTTGAGCGAAGCTTAACCGAGCTGTTACAAGGACGTAGCTTTGAAGGCTTAAACGATGTACCAAAACCTACGTTTAACAGCATGGCCGTATCTGAGCCGGAGAACTTTGTTGAGCACTTTATCGATTCAACGGGCGTGATCTCATGGCGCTTCTTTAGTGCGAAGCACGACTACGACTTTGTTGAGTGGGATTTTACAGGCACTAATGAAGAGGAGTGCGATAAGTTATTTGGCATTCTAGAGACGTTAGGTAAAGAAGCCTACATTGCGGAGTTCACAGATTTAGGGATCGCTTGCCGAATTTTAGTCCCAGGATTTTCTGAAGTATATCCAGCCGAAGATCTCATCTGGGATAATACCAATAAAGCACTGCAGTACCGCGAAGATATTCTTAACATTCATTCACTAGATGACGAAGCATTAGCTAACTTGGTTGAGCGCTTAGAAGACAGCCAGCTTGATAATTATATCGACATTATCACCCTTATCGGCGTTGAATTTGACGAAAATACGGTGTGGGGTCAGCTCACTATTCTAGAGCTTAAAATTTTAATTTATCTAGCGCTTGGCGATATCGAAGCAGCCATTGAGCTAGTAGAAACCTTCTTGCAGTTTAACGACAACACCGTTGAGCGGGGCTTATTCTACCAAGCAATGCATGCCACACTCGAAATTGCATTGGATGACGAGTTAGAAATGGAAGATTACATTCATAACTTTACTCGTATGTTTGGTAAAGAGGTGATGGATGCAGTTATTGGCTCAATTAATGGCGATGTGAAATTTTATGGCTTAACGCCAACTAATATGAAGTTAGAAGGGTTAGATAAGCACCTGCGTCTTATTGAGAGTTACAAGAAGCTTCATACAGCAAGAGGAAAGTTAGCACAGCGCTAATCTTTACTTTTTGAAGTAAAAGCAAGATAGCATGACTGCTATCTTGCTTTATAGTTTGACGGGCTGGTGAGCATTATACCAATTGAATTAATTCTCTAATCAATTTGAAGGGTAAAATAGCATATTAGCTTCGTTAAAAATTTCTCATTTAGAACAACTAAATAGCAAAATTTTTGCCTTGCCTATATGGATATAGGT
>NZ_JAKEVK010000111.1:0-14655 GCF_022398435.1 Pseudoalteromonas sp. Isolate6
ATATTAATGTACTTGGGTTTTATAAATTGCATTTCCTTATATGAAAAACTTATCAATTGATGGATTAAGAACGCTGGTCACTGTGGTTGATGTCGGTGGCTTCGCCAAGGCTGGGGAGTTGCTTGGCTTATCTCAGCCAGCTGTTAGCTTGCAAATCAAACGTTTAGAAGACATGCTAGGTTGCAAGCTGTTTAAAAAGCAGGGTCAAAGACAGGTATTGAATCAATATGGTGAGCTACTTTTGCCCCTAGCTAAACAAATGCTGCAGCAGAACGATGCAATTATTCAGCAATTTACCTCTGAGAGCGTGACGGGCCGAGTGCGTTTAGGCATTCCCAGCGAATTTGCAGCAAGGATCTTACCCTCAATTATTGGCGATTTCGTTTCTTTATATCCTGATGTTGCATTAGAAGTTAAATCAAGACTGAGTAAACACTTACTTTCCGTGGTAAGGCAAGACCAGTTTGATTTGGTGCTAGCGCTTAATGAGGAGCTGAGCTCGTCCAAATACCCAGTGTTTATGCAAGACCAACTAGTTTGGGTTGGCGATTTATCGCTTGCGCAGTATTCTGTTGTCACTTTAGTCACCGCGCCGGAGGGCTGTATTTATCGCCGCCGTGCTATCGAAGCGCTGCAACAAGCTGGATTACAATACCGGATTGTATATAGCAACGCCGACTTAACCGGCCTTACCGCCGCTTTAAAAGAGGGACTCGGGATCACTGTGCTGGCCAAAAGCACCGTGCCAGCAGAGCTGCCTTATCAGACCCAAACTCAAATATTACCCGAACTCGGCCAGATAGGCATCAGCCTTGTCAAAAACACCCAAGAATCCGCCCACGCGGTTGATAAACTCGCTGAGTTTATTGCATTGAGATTAGGTTAAAAGATCGCGGGGTAAACCCGCTCCTACCAGTAACATAAAACCTCTGTGGGGGCCGCTTTACGCGGTGAGATTGTTGAAATGATCGAGGGGTGAACCCTCTCCCACCAACAGCGCAAAACCTATGTGGGAGCCGCTTTACGCGGCGAGATTGTTGAAATGATCGCGGGGTGAACCCGCTCCTACCAGCAACATAAAACCTCCGTGGGAGCCGCTTTACGCGGCGATACTGATTTAGGAAAAGATCGCGATGTAAAATCGCTCCTACCAGCAACATAAAACCTCTGTGATAGACGCTTTATGCGCCGAGATTGTTGAAATGATCGCGGGGTGAACCCGCTCCTACCAGCAGCATAAAACCTCTGTGGGAGGCGCTTTACGCGGCGATCTTGTCCTATACTTACATGAGCACTTATTAATGAACTCAAGGAGAGAGTCATGCCACATAGCTGCCGTTTAAGGATGGGCCGAGTTTCATCGGCTGGTCAATATTATGCAATCACCATTTGCTGTAAAAACAAAACAGCCGTTTTTAATAACCTCGCAGTCAATCAAGTTGTTATTCGCGAAATTTACCACCTTGAGCAGGATAACTTTATCAAATTAATTGCCTACACACTGATGCCTGATCATTTACACCTCCTGTTTCAACTAAAGGATGTGTGTTCTTTGTCTGATGCCATTAAGTCTTTAAAGGGAAGAACGGCAACTAAGCTAAGAACAATGAATATTCGGCAGCTATGGCAAAAAGATTTTTATGATACCTGTATTTTGCATAATACCATGTTAAGAAACCAAGCAAGATACATAGTTGCAAATCCGCTTCGGGCAGGGTTGGTAAAACAGATTGGTGATTATCCTTATTGGAATTGTATTTATTTAAGCAATGGGATTGGGGAGTTATAAAGTTGGTGATGCCTGTTTTAGGAAAAGATCGCGATGTAAAATCGCTCCTACCAACAATATAAAACCTTTGTGGGAGCCGCTTTATGCGGCGAGATTGTTGAAATGATCGCGATGTGAAATCGCTCCTACCGGCAACATAAAACTTCGGTAGGGGCCGCTTTATGCGGCGAGATTGTTGAAATGATCGCGATGTAAAATCACTCCTACCGACAATATAAAACCCTTGTGGGAGACGTTTTATGCAGCGAGATTATTGAAGTAATCGCGATGTAAAATCGCTCCTACCAGCAACATAAAACTTTGTGGAGGCCGCTTTACGCGGCGATACTGATTTAGGAAAAGATCGCGATGTAAAATCGCTCCCACCAGCAACATAAAACTTCTGTGGGGGCCGCTTTACGCGGCGATACTGATTTAGGAAAAGATCGCGGGGTAAACCCGCTCCTACCAGCAGCATAAAACCTCTGTAGGAGCCGCTTTACGCGGCGATCTTTTTATTTACCGCCTATCGCTTCTTTGGCGAACAGGTGCTTGATTGGGCCGAGGTTGTCGACCAAGCTCAGGCCCACACCACGTACTAGCTTTTTAAGCGGATGATTGCCTTCAAACAGCTCTTTAAGCCCTTGCATCATGGCAATATGCTTTTGAGCATCTGCTTTTCTGCTGCGCTCATATTGGCGCAGTATCCGAGTGCTGGCAAATTGCTCTTGCGGTGCTGATAACAAGGTGATCAAATAGGCAGCATCTTTTAGCCCTAAATTCATGCCAAGACCTGCAAGTGGGTGAATGGTATGTGCCGCATCGCCCATTAAAACGATCCGCCCTTGCACCCATTGTTTTGCATAACGCATGGTTAAAGGAAAAACATGTCTTTCGCTAATCAATTCACACACGCCACACTGCATATCAATTGCTGCACTTAGTACTTTATTAAACGCCTCGGCCGGCATGGCTTGTAGTTGCTTTGCTTTATCCGGTGCGGTAGACCATACAATTGAATGAGTATATGGGTCATCAAGCGGCAAAAAGGCCAGCGGTCCATCAGGGAGGAACACTTGCCTTGCCGTTGCATCATGAGGTGCTGCAGTTTTTATCGTTGCAACAAGCGCATGGTGGTCATAATCCCAATAAGTGATTGGCATATTAAACTGCTGACGAATCGCCGAACGTGCACCGTCAGCTGCTACCACCAGCTTTGCCATCACCGGCTCACCAGTAGCCAACGTTAGCAACACATCGGTGTCTGTTTGATGCAAGCTTTGGTACTTTGTGTTCCACATCAGTTTGGCCGATTGCTGTGCTTCGAGTGCTGTTAACAACGCATAGCGAATGGCATCGTTTTCAATGATGTGACCAAGCTCAGGTAAGTCTAGCGATTCGTTGTCAAAGGCGATTTTACCAAAGCTGTCTTTATCACGGACATCCATGCGAGTATATGCAGCGGCGCGCTGCGCTTTAATATCAGGCCAAACGCCCAAGCGCTCAAATAAAGCCTGACTTGCTGCGCTTATTGCGCTTACGCGTGCGCTGTATTCTTGTGCCAATGGCGTTGGTTTTTCACCACTGTCTAGCACTAATACCGAGATATTTTGCTGCGCAAGCCCTAGCGCCAGCGTTAAACCAACACATCCACCACCAACAATACAAACTTGAACTTGTTGCATGCCAACTCCTTTATCCTTTATATCCCATCAATTGCTTGGCCAGCGGCGCTCTTGCTGTTTTGGACAGCGCCATGGTGAGTAGACCTAAACTACGGCCTAAAGCTAAGGTTCTTGATGAGTTTGAAAATAGTCGAACGAGCGCATCGGTTAATGTCATCACCGTATTAATATCTTGCGCTCGCGCCAGTTGATAAGCACGCGTAAATTGAAAACTTCCCCACTCTTCAAGCCTATATGTCTGACATTGTGAGGCAAGTACTTGAATATCTCGTAGACCTAAATTAAAGCCTTGCCCTGCAATGGGATGAATAGCATGCGCCGCATTGCCAATCACCACCACCCGATGATGAGTGAGTTGCTCTACTCGCCCAAGCACCAGCGGATAACTTGCTCTCATACCCACTTGCACAAAGCGCCCAGCGCGATATCCAAAGGCTTGCTGCAATGCAGCTAAAAACTCATGTGCTGCCATCGCTTCAAACTCGCTAAGGTGCTCATTTGGCATACACCACACCAGCGAATAACGATTATCACTCATTGGCAGCAGCGCCATTGGTCCATGCTCAGTAAAGCGTTCAAATGCCTGACCACGATGTGCCGTGTCGATTTGCACATTGGCAATCAATGCACCTTGCTCGTAGCCTATGCTATCAAAGCCAATATTGAGCTTAGCCCGCGTAGGAGATTGTGCGCCATCCGCAACAACCAGTAATCGACTTTGTAATTGCTCACCATTATCGAGGGTCAGTTCAACCTGCTCTGGTTGTTGATGTATATGCGCCACTTGGTTTGGGCAAAACAGTGCAATATCAAGGCTGCTCAACTGCTCGTGTAAAAAGCAGCCATAGGGATTGACTTCAACCACATAGCCTAACGCTTTTTGATTGTAGTCATCAGGATTGATCCACGCTTTACCAAAGTGACCTCTGTCAGAAACATTCACTTGTGTGATTGGCTCAACGTATTGCCACTCGGGATTAAATAGATTTAGCGCGCCCAAAAATGCGACCGACTGCGCAGCAAGCGCAATACTACGGTCGTCAAAACTTGGATGCTGCTTGCCTTTTGGCGCAAAGGCTTCAATAACCGCAATCTTTGCCTGCGGAGAGACTTTTTTTATGGCGATGGCGGCGCTGGCTCCCGCCATACCCCCACCAACCACGACGACATCAAACTGTTGCACGCAAAGTGTCCACTAGTTATTCATTAATGCTTCTATTTCTGAGATGGTTTTTGGCACCAGTTCGGTTAAGTTTTCATAACCGGAGTCTGTAACCAACAAATCATCTTCGATACGAATGCCAATTCCTTTATAATCATCAGGAACTTGCGCATCTTCGTCAAAATACAGGCCCGGCTCAATGGTAAGTACCATACCTGGTTCAAATGGGCGATCTGCTTCATCTAACTTGTATTCACCGACATCGTGAACATCAAGACCCAGCCAATGACCTAAACCATGCATATAAAATGCTTTACATGCCTGCGCTTCTACGAGTTCGTTAACGTCGCCCGCAAGAATGCCTAAATCCACTAGCCCTTGAGTCAATACTGTCATCGCCACTTGATTGGCTTTGACTAATGTACCACCCGGTTTTACTTCACCAAAGGCCGCATTTTGCGCCGCCAATACCAACTCATAAATCTTGCGCTGCGCATCAGTAAACTGGCCATTTACTGGGAAAGTACGAGTTATATCAGCCGCATAGCCTTCCAGTTCACAACCCGAATCAATCAGTACCAAGTCGCCGTCTTGTAGCGCGTCACAGTTGTCGGTGTAGTGTAAAATCGTTGCATTGATACCGCTACCAACAATGGTGCCATAGGCTGGGTGACGCGCACCGTTCATTGCATAATGATGATGAATTTCGGCTTCAAGCTGGTATTCCGTCGCATCCGGCTTTGCAAACTGCATGGCCCGTTTGTGCGCCTCAGCACTAATTCTGCCCGCTTCGCGCATAATTTCGATTTCAGCATCCGACTTAAATAAGCGCATTTCATGGACGAGTGAACGAATATCTTTGATGATCTCAGGGGCACGATAGCCCTTTTTCGGTGCGCCACGTAATGTACTCAGTAACTGCCAAACCTTATCATCAAAGGCGCTGTACGTGCCTTGGCCGTAGAATAATACCTTGCGACCATTCACGAGATTTAATAGCTCGTCGTCTAAGTCACTCAGCGCAAAGGTCTGGTCGAGTTCAAGTTGCGACTTAGCTTGCTCATAGCCCATACGGCGACCATGCCAAATCTCAGCAACCTTATCTTTATTACGACAGAACAACGTAGACTGACCATTACCCTCACGGTCTTTTGTTAATACTAAAACCGCATCAGGCTCTTTAAAGCCGGTGAGATAAAAAAAGTCACTATCTTGACGAAACGGAAA
The DNA here is from genome assembly GCF_022398435.1 of Pseudoalteromonas sp. Isolate6. Taxonomy (NCBI): domain Bacteria; kingdom Pseudomonadati; phylum Pseudomonadota; class Gammaproteobacteria; order Alteromonadales; family Pseudoalteromonadaceae; genus Pseudoalteromonas; species Pseudoalteromonas sp. Isolate6. The sequence continues at coordinate 5,843 of NZ_JAKEVK010000111.1, forward strand.
CTCGGTATCGCGGCTACGGGTTAATTCAACAGCCGCAGGAATAATTGCGACAGCATTATTATCAAGTGCCGCAATAAGACGCGCACGGCGTGCTACAAACTCGCTGTTTTTTATCATAATTAATGTATCGTCTTTGATGTGCTAACGGACTGGGGTTCTTTACCCATCTCGGCAAAGCATAACAGTGTAGAAACACGCACATATTCTACCACTTCGAGCAGTGCTTCTTTATCGTCATTGCTGTCTTCAAAACCAGTATCAAGCTTGGTTATTTCGCTAAAGTCGTTAATTACTTCTTTAACATCTGCAGATAACTTGCCATAGTCCTTTTGCTTTAAACCAAAGCCTAATAAAAAGCCGGATACCCAAGCAATCAGTGCGTTAGCTTGGTCGTGTAATGATTCGTCTTCCGGCGGTAAATATAATTCAAACTGGAACTCACCGTCGTTGAAGTGCTCGGCAACTTGCTTATATAAATCGATGCAAAACTCTCTAATTGGCGCTGAAAATTTTTGACCGTCGTTAAATACGTCGCTCAATAGACCCAAATACTCTGAATCTTCGATATTTAGACCACAGGCCAATAGCCCAGAAATGGTGCCGTGAACTTCGGCAGGGGCAATAAATAATTCGTGTTTTTCTAATAGCAATTGAGCTTGCTGGTAGTCTTTGAATTCGCTCATAAATACATTCCCAAGCAATTGATACTCCAATGCTACCACCGCAGCCTTTGCAACTCCAACGAATTGTATGATCAACCTCAAGGCTGCTTTAGATTTCACCAACTTGGTAAAAATAATATTGCGAATGAATGGGTTTATGAGAGATGGAGGGATTGAGGAGCAAGTCCACAACCCCGTTAAACTAGCTGGATTGACTTTATTTACCGCTCGCCTTGATTTCGATAAGTTCAGACAGTGTCTCTGGATTTTGCGCCATAGACATGGATAATTGCTGCCCCAGGGCCATCATACTTTGACTTTGTGGTACCGAAACAGATATCGCAAGTGACTCCACTCCATTAGCAAAGTCATTTACAGCCGTTTGAATTTCAGCAGGTAACATCATCACTTGCAGTTGCTGAGCAACAATCGCCTGAAAGTCAGCCTTGCTCATGCCCTGCTGAGCAATTTCAGACTCAAGTAATTGAGGTAAGCCGCCTGCATTATCAATATTAATGCTAAGGGACTTTAACTCAAGAGACTGCATTGCCGTCATCATCTGCGACTGTGCTTGAAGTTCTTGCTCAAGGTTCGGTGTATCACCTTGAATTTTTGAAGCTGCCAATGAAGCATCCATAAAAGCCTTACTGTTTCCAAACGCAGCATTAAAAGAAGTCTTCACAATGCCTTCTGCAGAAGATGCTAATGTAAACTCACTGGCGCCAGATGCTTCATCATAGGCGAGACTTGTATTCAAATGGTACGTTGCATTCACCAGCTCCGGCGACATCCCTTGGGTAAACTCTTCAGCTTCTTTTGCTAATTTCAAACCAACTAGATCAAGCTCGGTATAAGGGCTAATTTTGTCCTGCTCGTAACCTACAACATTGAGCTTATCGATGGTAAATAGTGCTATATTTTCATCGGGTTGTGAAATTATTAAGTCGGTGATTTCTACTCCACGGGTAAATAAATCAACAGAGCTGTTTGCAAAACTCACCGTAAGGCCACTGTCTTGTTCGAAGCTTTCTATTTGCTTGGTGATTTCTTGTTTCACTTGCTCATTTACATAGTAGTTGGCACCAACATACCCTGCGCCCGCTAGTACCACAACGGCAACTGCTAATGTGGACTTATTCATATTTCACTCCATTATTTAAAAAAGTGCCTCAAGCGCTTCGCTGAGGCTAGAGACGGCAACAATTTCCATCCCCTCAATATTCTCTTTTGGTTTATTTGCTTTTGGTACAATCGCTCTTGTAAATCCATGTTTGGACGCTTCACGCAATCGCTCTTGCCCACTAGGCACCGGTCGGATCTCACCACCAAGACCCACCTCGCCAAATACCACCAGCTGCCTGTCTAAGGTTTGGTTTTTAAAGCTTGAAACCAGCGCAGCTATCAAGGCTAAATCGGCACTGGTTTCAGTCACTTTGACGCCACCTACAACGTTTACAAACACATCTTGATCCGACACCTGTAAACCGCCGTGACGATGCAATACCGCAAGTAGCATGGCCAAACGATTTTGCTCCAAACCAACAGTGACGCGACGCGGGTTAGCGAGCTGTGAATAGTCTACTAGCGCTTGGACTTCCACAAGGAGTGGCCGTGTGCCCTCCCAAATAACCATGACTAATGAGCCTGGTGTTTGCGCTTCGCCACGGTTTAAGAAAATAGCCGAAGGATTGTTTACTTCCTTTAAGCCTTGGCTTGTCATAGCAAACACACCCAATTCGTTTACAGCACCAAAACGGTTTTTATTGCCACGTAAGGTTCTAAAACGGCTGTCCGCACTGCCTTCTAGCAAAATAGAGCAATCTATACAGTGCTCCAGCACCTTAGGGCCGGCCAGTGTACCATCTTTAGTTACATGCCCCACCATAATAATGGCAACTTGGTTGGTTTTGGCAAAACGCGTCAAATAAGCAGCACTTTCACGCACTTGAGAAACTGACCCCGGTGCCGATTGGATATCACTCATGTGCATAACTTGAATTGAATCAATAACCATGATGCTTGGCTTTTCACGAAGCGCGAGCTGGCAAATTGTTTCAACGTTGGTTTCAGCGAGTGTTTTAAGCTTATTTGTAGGCAACCCCAATCGTGTGGCACGCATGGCAACTTGTTGCAGCGACTCCTCACCTGTGACATACAAAGTGTTCATGGTTTCAGCAAGGCGACACATGGTTTGCAGCAGCACCGTACTCTTACCAGCCCCGGGACTACCACCGATTAATATTGCACTTCCCGGCACAACACCGCCACCAAGGACACGATCAAACTCTTTAAATCCCGTTGAAAATCGTGGTAACTGCTCAAGGTTAACTTCATCTAAGGTTTGTACTTTAGCTTCAACCAGTCCAGCATAACCTGACGTTGAACCACCTTGAGGAACCGACTTTGCTGACGGAACGCGAAATTCCGTTACGGTATTCCACGCCTTACACTCCGAGCACTGACCTTGCCAACGCGCGAATTCGGCACCACAATCGCTACATACAAATGCTGTTTTCTTTTTTGCCATAAATTACAGGTATATATCTTGCTTAAACACAATAATAGGTTAAGAATAAACTAATAAAGCGCCAATGTTGACATAATATTGGCGGTGACCCAACTGGTCACATAAAATGAGCGCGTGTAAAACTGTTTATGCCTGAAGATAGATTACAAAAATATCAAAGCTTAATTGAGGATTTAAAACTGGATCTTGGCGATCCGGCTTTTGATCGCATATTTAAGCAACGAACTGCGGACTTATCTAAGCCAGACCAATTTCTGTTAAAAATGGAAATGTCGCGGCTGTCTCAGCCCGTGGCACGATTTATTGACCTCAGAGGACAAGTCGCAGGCCAAGTTAAGCCTTACGAATACGAAGGCAAACAGCACTTTATGGACGACTTGGCAATCGAAGTATTCGAACGGGAAGTCGCTAAACACGGGGGTTATACTCTTGCAGTTTACGAGTCTGTAATGAGTACCGACAATAATTATAAAGTCATGCAAAAGCAGGCCCAAGCGCGCGAAGAAGAGGTAGAGAAGGACGCGGAGAATCATAACTACACTAAACTCGTTCGTTTCGCGTCATACGAAAGTCGCTCCGAAGAGCGCATGAATTACTCCATTAAAATAACGGTGGAATTGGCAAAAAATCGCCCTAAGGTTTCCGCCACGACCTCCGATATTTCCCTCAGCGGCGCTAAAATAAAATTACCGACCAATCAGCAAGTCGACCCTGGACAAATTATTTCGATCCGCTTAGTGGGTCTCGAGCAAGACTTTGAGCTTGGCTTGAAAGAAGGTATTCAGTATGAAGTCGTCGCCGTAGAACCGGGTACGATTGAATATAATCAAGTTCGCTTAAAACGTACATTTATCGAGAAAAACCAAGGGTTTGATGACTTTTTGAATAGCTTTATTCACGGTAACAAGCGCCGTTATAAAATAAATCTCGACAACACTCTGGATGCCGTTGTTTGTAAGGGCTATGAACAATACTATCTACCACGGGTCTGCTCTTTGTTTGTTTTCATCAGTGAGAAACAAAAACAACTTTATCCAAGTATGGTGCTCACCAACGAAAATAACGCTTACATCAATTACTACTTTGAGGACGAAAGAAAGCAATCAAGCCTTTATTCCGTCTTCAACCAAAAACGAATTCAGCGACTGCTCGCGCTTTCTGGCGCGGTAAAAGAAGCGGTATGCCATGTGTTTACTCACTCTAGTCAAGGTAAAATGTACTTTTACTCAGCCTTTGACTTTGAACTGGAAGAAATGCAGCAACTAAACGATCTGTTTTTTGCCTTTGGCAGTCAAAAAGACAGCTGGCGCACGTTTAAAGTACAGCTGATGCCAAGCCATCATGAAGATGCGTTTATCCCGCTTTCGCTTCCTGCCAGTGCAGGAAAAAATATCGAGAAACTAAATAAGCGCCCGACACCAAGGGTTCAAGGCTTTATTCAAGATGTAAAATATCTCATGTTGCTAACAGATATTGGCAATCCATCTATTAATGAGCGATTTCAACGACTAAGTTATGAACAAAACTTAGTTAATCAATTAAAAAAGTTTGGCCACGGCAAGTCAGCTAGCCCCCCTCCCCTTGAAGTGGTTGCCTTAGAGTACGTTAACTTGCGTGCGCATAGGCGCTACCTTTATAAAACCAGTGCCGTCGTTCACATTGACGGTCAAGGGAGTTTCAACTGTGTAACCCGCGACTTTTCAGTAATGGGCTTACAAGTAGAGTGCGGCCAAGAAATGCCGCTGAATAAGGGCGACTCCATACACTTAGACTTGGTCGATTTACAAAAATTGACGAAACAGCATAATTTAACCAACTTACGCTATGAAGTGATGATGGTAAATAAAACCAAAACTATCATTAACCTAAAAGTACAAAAGATAGGTCAGTTGGACCACTCTGCAATGAACTTCTTCAAAGCGTTGATAGAAAACAACAAAGACAAGTTAGTCGCTTGTGATGAAACACCAAAGGTACCGGGATTGTCTCTTGCACTGCGTAATATGGTTACGAAATCGGTTTGTCAGTTCCCCCTTTATTTACACAAAGAAACCTCACATAATGCAGTTGGAGCGATTGGGCAAGGACTCTACCCAACATCCCTCCATCACTTATTGCACTCGTTTAGCGATAACGATGACAATACTTTAGACGCTAAGGCTGTTTTCCCCGAGCGCTTTGTCGAAGAGAAGCTAACAGAAATTCTAAAAGCAAAATCAAGACAAGATAAACCACTTAAATATTTGGTGTTTATTAAATTTGACCCAAAGCAAAGCAGTCAACACGAAGCGGTAAGCGCGCAAGTTATTGCCCACGAAGAAGCGCTTGATAGCCTGTATTTATATGCTAAAAAGGCGCTACGCAACGACTTACTTTTTGTCTATCAGCTTTACGTGTCAAAAACCGGCCGCCCAGATATGGACTATCTGGCTAATGAGTTACGTTACGTAAGCCATTACGCAATCCACAAAGCAAAAGACCTTGAAGAGGCGCTGTGGTCCATCACAGGTGTCTGTGATTTGGTTGACGTCACTGATTATGTGGTTCGAAACATGGGCTTTGATGCGCCGCTTATTTCTAAGATGGAAGAGCTGAAAAAGCGCTGGTTAGAGGCCAACTTCAAGCACTGATGTCAACAGCTCCATATACACTGACGGTATATGGAGCATTGTTATATAAAGGTGTGCTTTGCAGCTTAGGTTACTTACTCAACCCACCCAAATAAAGTCAGCACAGCAATAATCACGAGATAAAACAAAATATTACGCTTCACAAGACGCATCATACAGCTTGCTTCAAAGGTACAGCCTAAAAACTGCTGTTCAATTTGCTCGGCCGCAAGTGCAGTGCTTGTGACAATTTGACGATTCGTGGTTTTAAAATCTAGCACATACTTCAACCAACTTGATGTACCTTTACTAAAGTTACCTATAATCAAAAAACCGAAGCTTGCGATCCGAGCAGGGATCCAATTTAACCAGTAAAATAACCGGCAAAACTGCTCAAACACGTGGTCTAGCGGCGGATTTTCTTGCTCATGATGCCAATGCACAATTTGTCTTACCATCGCATATAGCACAGCGCCCGGCGCGCCCAGTGCCACAAACCAAAAAATAACTCCGCAGTAGTGCTGAAAGTTGATCCACGAAAGCGTCTGACCAAACGTCTCTCCGCCTGGCTCGTCTTCTAATTTGTCTTGCCCCATTTGCAACGCATAAAGCGTAGCGGCTTCGTTATCACCTCTGGTCAGTGCATTCAAATAGCCCTTATAGAGCTTGCGATATTTAGCACAACCAAAACAGACCAAGAGCACACAGATATTGATCGCAAACTGCCAAAATACAAAGTCACTTAAGCTGTATATAAAAGCAACGACACATGCAGGAATAACTAACCAAAGCATCACACCGAAATGCGAGCCCAACATGGCACTTGGCTGAGTCCAAGATTTGGTTTTCGCGTAGTAACTTTGCAGATAATAGTCGACTTGCCAGTAATCCGCCCGCGCGCCAAGTCGTTCAATAATAAGCGCGATGATGATAGAAATTAAGATCATGCTTGCCTAGCTCTCTTGGTTATTTAACAAGGTAAAATAATGCTGCCAATCAAATGCAGCTCCCGGATCTGTCTTTCGTCCTGGAGCAATATCATTGTGCCCTACAATACGATCATTCGTCAGTTTTGGATAGTGCTGTTGCAGCCAACGCGTTGTTTTTACTAAACTCGCATATTGCGCTTCGGTATATGGCGTGGTGTCTGTTCCCTCCATCTCAATACCAATTGCAAAGTCATTGCAGCGAGTTCGACCTTGCCACTGCGACACGCCCGCATGCCATGCCCGCTCAACAAAAGGAACGTATTGGGTGATGCTACCGTCACGACGTATAACACAGTGCGCCGACACCCTAACTCCCTCTAAGTCAGAAAAAGTCGGATGCGCACCACAGTCCAGCGTACCCATAAATAAGTTTTCCACATACGGCGTGCCAAAGTCCCCTGCGGGCAGCGAGATATTATGAATAACCAGTAAATCTATCTCGCACGCTTGCGGTCTTGCATCGTAATGTGGGGATTGCTTGTGTTTAGCAAAAGGTAGCCAATTCAAAGTATTAGTTCCAAGCCTTGGTTTAGAATCGATTATAAAGACAAAATAAGACAAAAGGTAGGGATGGACCTAGGTGTAATTTAACGATAGTGTCGCGATGTAAATTCACAGTAGCAAACAACGCATGACCGTAGCAGCGGATTTACCTCGCGAAATAAAAATCGCGCCGCCAAATTCCATGAATTCTTCTCCATCAATTGTACTCCTAGACAAACGCGCGTAAAATTCGGCCATTACAGAAAAATGAAAAGACAACCTATGATTGACCAAAATCTTATCAGCCAATTGGTAAAACAGGCGCTAGACGAAGATCTTAATTATCAAACACCAAACCAAGGTGATATTACCGCAGCCCTTATCCCAGAAACACAGCAAGCAAATGCCTATGTGATCACGAGGGAAGATTGTGTGTTCGTTGGCAAGGCGTTAATCGAGGAGGTTTTTCAGCAAGTCGACCCAAGTGTTAGCGTCAATGTACTTGTGAACGACGGCGACCTTGTCACCGCTAATACCCGTTTGTTTACCGCAAGTGGTTCAGCAAAAGCGATCCTAACCGCAGAGCGCACGGCACTTAATTTTGTACAAACACTGTCGGGCACAGCAACTACCACAGCAAAATATGTTGAGATGCTGAGCGGTACGCAAACTAAACTGCTGGATACACGTAAAACCATCCCTGGGTTAAGAGCACTACAAAAATACGCAGTTAAATGTGGCGGTGGTGAAAATCATAGAATCGGTCTATTTGACGCGTATCTTATTAAAGAAAACCACATTGCAGCCTGTGGTAGTATCGCCAAAGCCGTTGCGACCGCGCGCAATAATCATCCGGACAAGCCAGTAGAAGTTGAAGTAGAAAATCTGGGCGAATTACAACAAGCCTTGGATGCAGGCAGCGATATTATTATGTTAGATAATTTCAGCGTAAGTGAGATTCAACAAGCAGTTGAAATCACACAAGGCAAAGCCAAGCTGGAAGTCTCTGGTAATATGACCATTGAAATTTTGACGACTTACGCACAAGCCGGTGTTGATTTTATTTCAAGCGGCGCACTGACCAAGCATGTACAAAGTATCGATCTTTCGATGCGCTTTGAATAACCAGCTTGCGCTAAATTTCAAAAAACATTCATACAGGGCTCATTGCTGGGCCCTATCCCTTTTTATAGTGCTATCAAGTAACCTGTAGTTCGCTCACTGTAGGCGATTTTCCGACCTGTGTGAGCTCGGATTTTTCATTTTTAAAAGAATACCACTACGTAACAGCAAAGTGTGCACTCACCCTGTAATCCTACGTAATAGGAAAAGTTTTCTATTTCGTTGACAAACCTACTTAAAACTCGTTAAATACGACAAAAGAACTAGAGTGTAACAAGATCTTAATGTTCGGTAACGATTGATTCCGCTTACTTTTTGAACCGATATTAGGAAAGTTTGCGCTACCGCAAGAGAATCAATAATTTATTATTAAAATTTGATTGTAGGGATCAGCGTTTACTATTAAAGTAAATGTTAATTG
>NZ_JAKEVK010000112.1:0-14643 GCF_022398435.1 Pseudoalteromonas sp. Isolate6
TCTGAATATATTTAAATTGGTGTTCAGTAATTCTTAACGAAGATGGTAACCCTCAAACAACTCAATGTATTTACGGTAATCGTGCAAGAGCGTTCGATCACGGCCGCAGCGGAAAAGCTATGTTTAACTAAGGCAGCTGTTAGCATGGCACTAGCGGAGTTAGAGCGCCATCTCGAGCAACCGTTATTCGATCGTGTAAATAATCGATTAATGATAAACTCTGCCGGAGAGCTATTACTACCGCATGCGCATCAAGTGCTTGATAGGTGTCGCTTCTTAGATTCCCTATTTAAAGAAAGCGAGAGGCTATATGGCGAAATTAAAATTGGTGCCAGCGATACCTTAGGCAATCATTTATTGCCTCCCATGTTAGCCGCTTTTCAGCAGCAAACTGGACACACGCAACAGCAGTTGTTTATCACCAATACGGCGAAGGTGTGCGCCATGCTTCGTGATTATGAATTAGATATTGGTTTTGTTGAAGGTCGAGTGATAGGCGAAGATTTAGACATCATGCCTTGGTTTGAAGATGAAATGTGTATCGTGAGTGCAATGGACTTCGTGGCAACTGACTTTCAAACTCTTTTGCAAAATCAATCTCGTTGGCTGTTGCGGGAACAAGGCTCCGGCAGTCGAGAGTTTTTCTTAGCGAATATTGCAACGCAGCTTACGTCGTGGCGAACCGCATTTGAGTTAAATTCTACCGAGGCGATTATAAATGGTGTGGCGGCAGGGCTCGGTCTAGCTTGTATCTCAAAATACTCCGCTGAACATGCCATAGCACAGCAACGAATTAAGGCGCTTTCAGGTTTAAAAGCCGCACCGAGGCAGTTTTGGCTGGTGACGCGTAAAGATAAATTTCAAAGCCCAATATTAACGCAACTCATTGCCTTTGCGACTCACTGGCGTCAAGAATCACGACAGAATTAGGGCCTGTCTAGCTACTCAATCCATCTTGTAGTTGGTATTAATTCCACAGACGCTGAATGAACTTTCTCATACCTCGGGTCTTTTAGACAATAGCAGATTAAGAGGTTACATATGTCGTTCAGAACTATCGACTATTCTATTTCAGGCCTGTTAGCAGTGAGCTTATTACTGCTTGGCATTTCATTTTTGTTTGGCGCTGGGCCAAATAGTATTTCAGGCACCTTTAGCTTTTACGGCTTAACAGAGTGGGTGCCCGTTGCCACGCTTGGTATTGTATTTGGCTTTGCATTAATGGTTACTGCGGGCTTGATCATTTTACAGCAATGTAAGATTGTTCCTACGGCATGGCCGCTTGCCTTAATCGCCACCGTTAGCCTTTTTACCTTGTTGACATTATTTGCCGAAAATCGTTGGATCGCAGCCCATGGTGGCTTTCCGGTTATTGGTTCTGGACAAGGGGTCATCAAGTATTTTGCGTTAATACCCATCGCCTTATTTCTCTACTGCCGTCATCATATCAACGCGCGAGCGCTAGTGTGGGCGAACTATTTTCCTGTGGCATTGGTTTTAGCCTGGATCGGTGGGATGAAATTTCTCGAACTCGAAGCTAAGGCAATAGTGCCGCTAGTAGAAACTTCACCGTTTATGTCTTGGATGTATGAGCTGTTTACTGTGCAAGAAGCCTCAAACGTGATAGGTGCTTATGACCTATTGATGGCAGGCTTGCTTGGCATTGGCATTTGGTTCAAACAGCGAGTTGTTATTGGGGTTGCAAGCCTTGGATGTCTCGCGGTATTTGTTATGACGCAAAGCTTTTTGTTTACCGCAGCCGGTGCGTTTAGCGACATGAGCTTACTTGGCGGCTTGGGACAATTTGTGATTAAAGACTTGTGGTTTATCGCCAATATCATGGTGATGGCATTTTTGACATTGGAGTCCAGCCCGTCTGAGTCTCTAGAGTCTGCAGTCGTGTAAATTTCATTGTGATGCAGCCCCGCTGCCAAAAGAGCGTGACCTGAGTTGCGCTCTTTTTATTTTCATCATATGTGCCAGATGTGCCAAGTGAAGTTTTTTCTGAAAATAGTCCTATCGGCAGTGAAAATTAAATGTGAATAAGCTAAGGTCATAAAAAGTTGATATCAGTGGTCTAAGCTAGATTATCAAACGTATACAGCAAGATGCCATTGGCATTAAGTGGCAAAGTGAGCAAAGTTTAAAAGCTGCATGCATTGAAATGGTGTATGTATCGAAGTAGCAAGTTTAAAGAAGATAATTGTATGGAAAGACCAAATACATTAAAGCCAATCTGGCTTTCAGGTGGCGACGTAGAGAAAAAGCGCGCTGAGATCAAAGCATACTTCAACAACAGCTGGCAGCAGTACGAATCATTATTTAGCAATATCAACAATGACGATGCCTATTTTGTGAAGGCTGAGCGGTTACGGCATCCACTCATTTTCTATTTCGGTCATACCGCTTGTTTTTACGTTAACAAGTTGATGTTAGGGAAATACATCACTCAACGCGTTAATCCTCATATTGAATCTACCTGCGCTGTCGGTGTAGATGAAATGTCTTGGGACGACCTTGATAGCAATAATTACGATTGGCCAACGGTGTCTGAAGTGCGTGCTTATCGCCAACAAGTGAATGCGCTTATTAACGGGTTAATAGACAAGATGGATATTACCCTTCCAATTACCCAAGATAGCCTTGTGTGGGTTGTCCTAATGGGTATTGAACATGAGCGTATCCATTTGGAAACTTCTTCGGTGATCATACGAATGCTGCCGCTGGCTGACTTGACTTTACAACCCGGTTGGGAAGCGTGTGATGAGTACGGTGACGCACCTGACAACAGCCTAGTTTCAGTAAGTGGTTGTGATGTTCGGCTTGGTAAACCTGAGTCAAATCAAACCTACGGTTGGGATAATGAATATGGTGTGCAAGACGTCAATGTGTCGCCATTCAAGGCCAGTAAGTATGTGGTTTCAAACCAAGAGTTTTTAACCTTTGTCGAAGCTGGTGGCTACAATCAGCCTGAGTTTTGGACGGCTGAAGGTCAAGCTTGGTTGGCTTCAACTAAATCAACCATGCCGCGCTTTTGGATAAAGAAAGACACAGGCTTATGGCAGCGAAACTTAGCTGAGGAGATCCCGTTACCACTCAACTGGCCAGTTGAGGTTAATTACCTTGAAGCAAAGGCTTTTTGTAATTGGAAATCCGAGCAAAGTGAGCACTTCGTACGCTTACCAACAGAAGCTGAGTGGCAAGTACTACGTGATAAGCTTGATGTTGATCTGCCGACATGGAATGAAGCGCCAGGGAACATCAACCTTGAAGTATGTGCTTCAAGCTGCCCGGTTAATCGTTTTGAAACTGAAGGCTTATTCGACATCATCGGCAATGTTTGGCAATGGACGGAGAGTCCAATCGACGCATACAGCGGCTTTAAAGTGCACCCTTTATACGATGATTTCTCGACACCTACTTTTGACGGTAAACATAATCTGATCAAAGGCGGTTCTTGGATTTCTACAGGCAACGAAGCCGTGCGAGATTCACGTTATGCCTTTAGACGCCACTTCTTCCAACATGCCGGATTTAGATATATCGAAAGTGAGGAACCACAGGTGCCAGTGCAAAAGGTCAACTTGTGTGAAATGGATGCTGACGTTGCTAATGCGCTACATAGTCACTACGGCAAGCCTGTTATGCATTTTGGTAATCCATTGCAAAGTGTTGTTTCAAAGCTAATGACGCATTATCAAGGTAATACAGATAAAGCGCTGGACTTGGGATGCTCGGTCGGTCGCGCAAGCTTTGAATTAGCCAAACACTTTACACAAGTCGACGGTATCGATTTTACTGCGCGCAATATTCAGCACGCGTTGGCCTTAAAAGAAGGCTCACCGGTACGTTTTGCCACCGAGATTGAAGGTGAAATTGTGAATTTCCACGAAGTGTCGACTTCGCAATTGGGTTTTGATGAACTCAGTGATCGTATTCATTTCTGCCAAGGGGATGGTCATAACCTTAAACCACAATTCGCAGAGTATGACTTAATCTTATGTCATCGCGTTGTAGAGTACTTATATTCACCAAAAACTTTTTTAAACCAAATTAAATCGCGTTTGAACGCTGGAGGGATCCTTGCGATAAGTTCTGCCTATCAGTGGGACAAGGCGCTGACCCAAGCACAAAACTGGTTGGGCGGTTATAAGGTCAGTGGTGAAAATGTCACAGGCCGCGATGGTTTAGAAATTTTACTGGGACAAGACTTTGAGTTGCTCGCTGCAGACGAAGTGATGTCCGCCATAAGCAAAAACGCACGTAAAGTTGAACTAGAGGAGTGTCAACTTACGTTATGGCGTCTTAAATAGTCTTTGATACATATGCCAGCAAAAATGCTGGCATGATTTTTTAGGTTAAAGAATGGAATTAGTATTACCTGAACACATTAAGTTTAGTCAAAGCTTGGCTGCTCCAATCGACGTCAACTTGAGTGATTCCTGCGCTCAAGGCGTCACGCTCGGTGAACTTATTGAGCTTAGTGGCGGCAAAATGCCAGACATTGAACTGGGTTACAATCCGATTGCGGGCAGTGAAGGGCTAAAAGCGGCTATTAAAGCTTATCATCTGCCGACGACTGCGTGTGTAGATCTTAATCAAATCGTGACGTTTAGCGGTGCTCAAGAAGCTATTTTCACGACGATGGCGCAGTTACTAGAGCCACAAGATGAGGTGGTGGTCTGCACACCAAGTTACCCATCGCTTGCAACACTCCCCAAACAGTTTGGCGCTATCGTCAACACCGTGCCATTGCGAGAAGAGAACAACTGGCAGTTTGATATAGAAAGACTCAAAAACACAGTGACGACAAACACCAAACTCATTATCGTCAACGCTCCTCATAATCCAACGGGCACAGGTTTGACTGACAATGAAGTTGGACAAATACAACAGCTGGCAGAGCAGTGTGGTGCTTACATTTTAAGTGATGAAGTATCAGCACAGAGCCATGGCGATGACCGCGCAGTAAGTGGACGGTTTTCGGCTTATCCGCGGTCGATTACGTTAGGCGTATTATCCAAAAGTATGGGCTTGCCTGGGATCCGAGTAGGGTGGGCAATTTGCGGTTCGAAAGCACTAGCAGATGCGCTGTTGGCCGGTAAAAGCTACTTAAGCATTTGTGGCAGTAAAGTGGACGATTTATTGGCGACTACCGCATTACTGCATAGTGAAACTATCTTAGAGCATAATGCGAACATCATTGCAAATAACGTTCAATTGATGCGTGAATTTGTCAGTTTATACTCGCAAAAAGTGACTTGGGTTGAGCCTCGTGGAGGTGTGTTGTCATTGCTGAAGATTAATTCAGTAAGAGATTCTGAAAAGTGGTCACGTCAATTTGCAGAAATCTCGAACACGCTATTGTTACCCGCGAAGCTATTTCTATTGAAAAGCGAGTGCTACTTTCGCCTAGGAACGGGTAAACGCAACTTTGCCACTGGTTTGGCAAGGCTCGAAACATTCCTCAGCGACTAGATTAATCCAGCATTCAAACTAAGCGTCTATGATAGGTCGTGTTATTTTTAATTAATGCAGGAAAGGAAAAACCTATGGTAAACGTTAAACATTTAATGGCTGGCTTTTTGGCCGTCATGCTTAGTGCATGTGCTTCAATGGGTGATGGTGACAAGGTTGAAAAGCAACGTGCCATCCTAGATATGAAAAACGATGTACTTACTCAGCTTTACAGCAAAAAGCCGGATACACGCTCGCAACTAGCGGCAGCTCCGGGCTATGCTGTTTTTTCTAATGCCAATATTAATCTGTTATTTGTTGCTGCTGGAACAGGTTACGGTGTCGTACACGATAATACAGTGGGAAGTAACACTTATATGAATATGGCTGAAGGTGGTGTCGGCCTTGGTCTAGGTGTAAAAGATTATCGTATTGTGATGGTATTCCATACTCCTGAAGCAATGAATAAGTTTGTTACGTCAGGTTGGACGTTTGGTGGAAATGCAGATGCTGCAGCTAAAGCCGCTAAAAAGGGCGGGTCGGTAGAAGGCGAAGCCTATTATGGCGATGTTACTGTGTACACCTTTACTGAAAGTGGTTTAGCACTGCAAGCAACAGTAAAAGGCACTAAATTTTGGAAAGATAAAGAACTAAATTAAGATGATGTAATAATGACTTTAGAGAAAAGCCCCGTAAATCGGGGCTTTTCTTTGATTACTTGCTTATCTCTTCGGCGCTGAGGCTTTTCTCAAAGCGCCTGTTTACCAACTGGCAGACGATGGTCAGCACAATGGCAGCGAACATAAAGCTCGAGAACGGCATAGGTGACTCAGGAACCGCGAGCGCAAGTAAAGGGCCGACCAAAGCGCCACTACCAAATCGTAGCGTGCCTATCACCGCGGTAGCGGTACCGGTTTGATGTTCAAAACTCAGTAATATCAGCGCATCAGCGTTGCTGGCAATGATCCCCAAACTCATCATCAAAGGTGCAATGGCAGAAGCTAACACCCAAACCGAGACGGATTGGCTACTGAGTATGACCAAGAGTGTGGAACAGACAACACCAATCGCAAGACCGATATTGAGCATTTTTCTAGAACCAAGCCTTGGTACTAAACGCGTGTTGGCAAAGTTACCAAGCATCAATGCAATCACATTCATGGCGAATAACACTCCAAACAGCTGCTCCGACACACCATAATACTCAAGATAAATAAATGAAACTGAGGTTAAAAAGCAAAAGAATGCAAATGATGCCAGCATTGAAGAAAGAATATCGTAGCGGGCCTTCTTTTGTGTTAACACAATGCGGTAATTTTTTAAGAAAAACGATAAGCTAAGCGGTACATCGGCGTTGGTTGGAATTGCAATACAGAAAAACTGTAATGCGATGATAACCAATACTGCATAAACCGCTAAAAACCAAAAAATGGCGTGCCAATCAAAGTACAACAAGATCAACGCACCAAGTGAGGGGGCAATAAGTGGCGCGATCATCATGATCATCGACACATAAGACATCCCTTTGGCCGTATGCTCTTTGTAATAATAGCGGATCACGCCTGGTACAACAACAGTCGCTGCGGCACCACAAAATGCTTGAACGACCCGCAAGAAGCAAAACATATCAATGTCATTTGTTAGTGCAAGCCCAATTGATGATGCGGTAAACCCGACTAAACCCCAAATAGCTAACGTCTGCCTTGAGAATCTATCTGCAAGGGGGCCGAACACCATCATGCCGACAGCATAGCCTGCCAAATAACTACTAAGAGAAACCTGCACTTGCTCGAGCGGGCTATTCAAGCTGTCTGCAATCGCGAGCATCGCAGGTAGGTACAAGTCGATGGCTAATGGTGTTATCGCAACAATACTAGCCAGTAATGGCAACAGTATTGCGGGGAGTGTTGATGACTTCATATGTTGGTATTGTTACCTTGTTAATGTTAAGCAGAATAAATACACCAATCAGAGACGCTTTATATGGAGATGGTACTCGATGCACTGGAGTAGAGCAGCGAAAAGACGGCGTTGTGATCAGCAGAAGTTCATGAAAAATTTTTTATATTGTACTAAGTTAGTCTCGTTAAGTGACGAAATTGCGGTAAACTTAGAGAAACTTAAGTTGTAAAAAAGAAAAGGAACAAGTTATGAAAAAACTGGTTCTCGCGATAGCCGTAGCGGCAACGCTTGCCGGTTGTAAAACATCGCCTACCGGACGCACTCAGTTAGCGCTCTATTCAGAGCAGCAAATGGACCAAATGGGTGTTGCGAGCTTTGAACAAATGAAGCAAGAGCAAAAAGTCGATACTGATGCTAAAACCAATCGCTACGTTAAGTGTATTGCAAATGCCTTAATAGCACAACTTCCAGCAAACTACGCAAACCAGCAATGGGAAGTCGTAGTATTTGAAGATGACTCTGCCAATGCATTTGCGCTACCCGGCGGTAAAATCGGAGTTCACACGGGGATTCTCAAAGTTGCAGAAAACCAAGATCAACTTGCGGCGGTTATGGGTCACGAAGTAGGGCATGTTATTGCCGAACACGCTAATGAACGTGTTTCGCAAAACAGTGTGTTGCAGTTTGGTCTGCAAGCAGGTGCAGCGGTACTTGAAATGAATAATGTCGAATATCGCAATGCCATTATGCAGGGATTAGGTCTTGGTGCACAGTACGGTGTAGCACTGCCATTTAGCCGCTCTCATGAAAGCGAAGCGGATGTTATCGGCTTAGATCTAATGGCTAAGGCAGGCTTTAATCCTGAAGGCTCTGTTGCACTTTGGCAAAATATGGCGAAAATGAGCGAACAGCGTCCACCAGAATTTATGTCGACGCACCCTGCGCCAGAAAACCGAATTAAGCAATTACAAGCCAACATGACAACAGCCCAAACAACCGCTAACAAAGCGCGTGCAGGTGGATTTACACCAAGCTGCAAACGCTAATTTCTCAAAACACCAATTACACTTAAGTTAAGTGTAATTGGTGTTTCCTTCTGTCTCACACATCAGCATAAATAGCCGTAATTCTAGCTCAAGTTGATGATAGTTGGGCTCCATGTGCTGACAAAGCTTGTAAAACGCTTTGTTATGGTCTTTCTCTTTAAAGTGCGCTAGCTCGTGTACAACCAATGCTCGTAACACCGCCTCGGGAGCGTGTTTTAACTGCGCTGCGATGTGTATTTGGTGCGACGTTTTTTGTTTTTGCCCGTGCCGTGTGGTTTTGAACGTATGTGTTCCTAACGCATTCAATACCATATTGTTGCGCTTCTCAAACTTGACCTGCGATACCCGTGGGGTATTTTTTAAGTACTGTTGTCTTAATCCTTCTACATATTCGTAAAGTAGCTTATCGCTTTTGATTTGATGCGGTTCAGGATAGCGGCTTTTGAAAAACACACTGAGTCGTTTGCTCTCTATTAATTGAGTGACTTGAGTTTGGACTTGTTCGGAGTAGTTTAAAAAATAGGGGTGGGACATTAAAACAGCGCCTCTTGCTTGGCTTCTTTTTCAGCGGGGAATGGATTGCTTACTTGATGATGTATTTCTAAATCAGCAATAAATTGTCTTGCTAAAAATGGCGCATCAAAATTGTCTGCGGTATGGAAAAACAAATAAGGTGATTTACCTTCACTGAGCCATTGATTGAGTTTAGTTAACCAAGGCTGGTAAAAGTCTCTATTAGACTCAAGCTGAGAGCAACCAACAAATCGCAGAATTGGGCTGTCTCCTGTAGCAATAGCATGTACAGGCAATCGCGGCTTTTTTTGTTGTGCATCTACTATCGCAGGGGTACTGGCAGGCTCGCTAAAGAGTGCGCGAGTATCCATCACGATGCGATTGTAGTTATTTTCGATTAAATATTGGTTGTATCTGCGCTCAGCATCACCTTTACGATAAAAGTCCCAATGTCGTACTTCAACACCAACAGTTAGTGATTTGGGCAACCAAGATAAAAATTGTCGCATTTTATTTATATGTTCAGGCGCAAACTGCGCAGGTAATTGCAGCATTAACACGCCCAATTTAGGGAACAACGGTGCCATGTTTTTACACCAAGTCAATAATTCATCTTGGCAGTGGCTAAGTGCCATTTCATGACTAAAACGCTTAGGAATTTTAAACGTAAAGCGAAAGTCATCAGGCACTTGTTCTAGCCATTTTAATACGGTCTGCGGATTTGGATCGGCATAAAAAGTCGTATTACCTTCAACGCTATTAAAAATTTGGCCATACTCTTTGAGCATATTTGTGGCGCTACAATGGCTGGAAAATACTCGACCTTTCCAGTGTGCGCTACTCCATTGTGGGCAACCCAGATACAACATAGTGATCAAAACAACGATTAAATGTGTGAATAGTGTATCAGATCCTTAGATTGAGGATGACAATGCAGCGTATTTTTATATAATTGGCGGTTATTGAAAATGAGTCTTAGCGACTGGCTTACCAATACTGTGAATTCATATTGTGTGGTGAGAAGTGATTAGTCGTAAGAGCAAACTGGACTGACAGGAATTTTATGCGCTCTATATACTGCGGAAAACTAAATAAGAGCCATGTAGATCAGGAAGTTGAACTATGTGGTTGGATCAATAAACGTCGTGACCTTGGCGGCCTAATCTTTGTCGATTTAAGAGATAGAGAAGGGCTTGTGCAAGTGGTATTCGATCCTGAAGTGGAAGGCTTAATGGATAAAGCGAATACGTTGCGCCAAGAGTTCTGTGTTCAGATCAAAGGTGTTGTCCGTGCGCGTCCTGAAAGCCAAGTAAACAAAGACATGGCAACCGGTGAAGTTGAGATCTTAGGCACTGGCTTAACCATTATCAACCGTTCAGAACCATTACCGCTTGACTTCAATCAGCAAAACTCTGAAGAGCGTCGTCTTAAGTACCGTTATTTAGACCTACGCCGTCTAGAAATGAGCGATCGCATTAAGATGCGTGCTAAAGCGAGTAGCTTTGTGCGTCGTTTCTTGGATGAAAATGCATTCTTAGACATTGAAACGCCAGTACTAACGAAAGCGACACCTGAAGGTGCACGCGACTATCTAGTACCAAGTCGTGTTCACAAAGGCAGTTTCTATGCGCTACCGCAGTCGCCGCAGCTATTTAAGCAGCTACTAATGATGTCTGGTTTTGACCGCTACTATCAAATCGTAAAGTGTTTCCGTGATGAAGACTTACGTGCCGATCGCCAGCCAGAGTTCACTCAGATAGATATCGAAACGTCATTTATGAGCTCAGATCAAGTTCGTAGTGTGACAGAAAAAATGATCCGCGAAATGTGGCAGTCTTTCCTAGACGTTGATTTGGGTGAGTTCCCAGTGATGCCGTACAGCGAAGCGATGAGCAAATATGGTTCGGACAAACCAGACCTACGTAACCCGCTTGAGCTTATCGACGTTGCAGACATCGTAAAAGACGTTGAATTTAAAGTACTGAGCGGCCCTGCGAACGACGAAAAAGGTCGTGTTGCAGTACTGTCAGTGCCTGGTGGCGCACAACTTTCACGTAAGCAAATCGATGAATACACTAAGTTTGTAGGTATTTATGGTGCGAAAGGCCTGGCATGGATGAAAGTAAACGACCGTGATGCTGGTATCGAAGGCGTACAGTCGCCAATTGCTAAGTTCTTGAACGAAGAAGTGATCAATGCACTGCTTGAGCGCACAGGCGCAAACACAGGTGATATTATTCTATTCGGTGCAGACAAGCGCAATACCGTAAATGAAGCGATGGGCGCGCTACGTCTGAAGATTGGTCTTGATTTAGAAATTACTGATCTTAATAAGTGGGCACCACTTTGGGTAGTTGACTTCCCGATGTTCGAAGAAGACGACGAAGGCAACCTACACGCGGTACACCACCCGTTTACTGCACCTAAGGGCGTAAGTGCTTCGGAACTTGAAGCAAACCCAGCAGGTACACTTTCTGATGCATACGATATGGTACTTAACGGCTACGAAGTAGGTGGCGGTTCGGTTCGTATTCACAACAACGAAATGCAGCAGGCAGCGTTCAGGATCCTTGGCATTGAAGAGTCTGAGCAGCAAGAGAAGTTTGGTTTCTTACTCGATGCTCTGAAGTATGGCACGCCTCCACACGCAGGTTTGGCATTCGGTCTTGACCGTTTGGTGATGCTACTGTGTGGCACTGACAACATCCGTGACGTTATTGCGTTCCCGAAAACAACGCAAGCGTCGTGCTTGATGACGGATGCACCAAGCCCTGCAAATCCAGATGCGCTAAAAGAGCTTGCTATCTCAATAGAAAAGCAGTTGGTAGAGCAAGGTGAGGGCGAGTAAGTTCGTCAACCTGATGTAAAAGAGGCGGCTTAGGTCGCCTTTTTTGATCTTATATACTAGCTTATAACTGGTAATCTATACAGTATTTTGGCATTATAACCAAAAAATCAAGAGACGATGCGTTTGGCTGTCATTTTAGGAATTGATCCGGGGTCAAGATTTACAGGCTATGGTGTGATTGCTCACCAGGGTGCAAAGTTCCAATATTTAGGGAGCGGTTGCATTAAAGTTGGTGAACATGACTTTCCCACTCGATTAAAAATGATCTATCAAGGGATCACACAGCTCATAGAGCAGTTTTCACCGAGCGACTTTGCGATTGAGCAAGTGTTTGTTGCGCATAATCCAAGTTCAGCCTTAAAACTTGGTCAAGCGCGAGGTGCGGCCATTGTTGCGGCGACCATGCAGTCAGTGGTCGTGAGTGAATATTCGGCAAGACAAGTTAAACAAGCCGTTGCGGGTACCGGTGGTGCAGACAAAGCCCAAGTACAGGAAATGGTAAAGCGCATATTAAAATTGCCTGGCACACCCCAAGCTGACGCAGCAGATGCGTTGGCTGTGGCGATTTGTCACGCGCACTCAAGGCAAAACTTAATAAAAATGGCAGGCGCAGCGCGTAAAACCGTAAGAGGAAGGTTGAGATAACCATGATAGGAAAATTAAGCGGAACACTGTTAGAAAAGCAGCCACCAGAAATATTAATTGATGTTGCAGGTGTAGGTTATGAAGTACAAATGCCTATGACTTGTTTTTATGAATTACCAAGCGTGGGCGAGCCGGTTTCAGTATTTACCCACTTTGTGGTGCGTGAAGATGCGCAGTTACTGTTTGGTTTTAATACCAAGATCGCACGTGCATTGTTTAGAACGTTAATTAAAGCAAACGGAGTCGGTCCTAAGCTCGGTCTTGCAATTTTGTCGGGTATGTCTGCAGAGCAATTTGTTAGCTGCGTGAATCATGGCGATGCAACTACTTTGGTTAAGATCCCTGGAGTTGGTAAAAAAACCGCTGAGCGTTTAGTACTTGAAATGAAAGATAAGTTAAAAGACTTTGGCAATGACTTACTCACACCGTTTAGCGATGCCGCTGTACTTGCGCCGCAAGAGCATCCGACGGTAAGTGATACCCCAGCAGATGAAGCGATTGCAGCCTTAATGGCATTAGGGTATAAACAAGTTCAAGCACAAAAAGCGGTAAAAGCCGTAAACAGAGAAGGCATGACGACCGAGAGTATCATTAAAGATGCTCTTAAATCGATGATGTAACTATGATTGAAGCAGATAGATTAATTGAACCTGAGATCCAAGGTAATGAAGATTTAGTTGACAGGGCGATTAGACCTAAACTACTGAACGATTATACCGGTCAGCCGCATGTTAAAAAGCAAATGGAAATCTTTATTGCGGCGGCGCGTTCAAGGCAAGAAGCCTTAGACCACTTGCTGATTTTTGGTCCCCCTGGTTTAGGTAAAACTACGCTTGCGAACATTGTTGCAAACGAGCTTGAGGTGAATATTAAAACCACCTCGGGACCTGTGCTTGAAAAAGCGGGAGATTTGGCCGCATTGCTCACTAACCTTGAAGAGGGGGATGTGTTATTTATTGACGAGATCCATCGTTTAAGTCCTCAGGTGGAAGAAATTCTCTATCCTGCAATGGAAGACTACCAATTGGATATCATGATAGGCGAAGGTCCTGCTGCACGTTCAATTAAACTGGATTTACCGCCTTTTACTTTGGTTGGCGCAACGACACGTGCCGGTTCGTTAACCTCACCATTGAGAGACCGTTTTGGTATTGTGCAGCGCTTGGAGTTTTACTCGATTGCGGACTTGTCTGCGATTGTTACTCGCTCAGCGTATCACTTAAACTTGGAGATCAGCGAGTCGGGCGCAACTGAAGTAGCGCGTCGAGCACGCGGTACACCACGAATAGCAAATCGTTTACTACGCAGGGTAAGAGACTTTGCTGAAGTGAAGGGCGATGGCTCTATCACTGAAGAGATTGCGCACTTAGCGCTGGATATGGTCGATGTTGATAAATGTGGCTTCGATTATATGGACCGCAAATATCTGCTAGCAATCATTGAAAAGTTTACCGGTGGCCCGGTTGGTCTGGATAACCTCGCTGCGGCAATTGGAGAAGAAAAAGAAACCATCGAAGATGTGATAGAGCCATTTTTAATCCAACAAGGTTTTATTCAACGCACGCCAAGAGGACGTATTGTCTCTGACAAAGCCTACATGCATTTTGAGCTAAGCAAGCCAGAATGATCTAAGTTGGGTAATAAACACCTTTATTCTTCATAATAGCCGAGTATTAACTCGGCTATTTCATTTCTACACTCACTTATTGCAAATCGCGTTTGCACAAATCCATTATTTTGTGTCAGCTAAATTCAAGCAAGATCCATCATTGCTGAGGTAACTTACCTGTGTGGGTTATATGTTGCTTAAACAATTTGTAGATTGCCTCGTCTTTTAAGCCAAACACTAAATAAAAACCGCAAAATGACCGAGTGTTAAAGAAAGCGTGGAGCGTAATGTTGAGCTTGTGCCAAATTTCGGGCAAAAAAAAGCCCGCAAATAATGCGGGCAAAACAACAAGTTGAAGGAAGTAATCCAGGGAACAAGATGAGTTACTTTGGGTTTTATCCACAAAATGCGTCATCTAAGCAATACGAAAAATCAGAATCCTATTGCAAGTAACTGTGCTTGCTGAAACTTCAGCTGCTCGCTCAGTACAGGGTGTATATTAAAGAGGTTTTGGCTTTTCATCAAACTAGAAAAATTCTTTTTTCGGATAGAAAAAACTAATATCAAATTTTTTTTCAAGCTCAAAAAGTGAGCTTAAATGTGTCAGTGTATTTGTATAAGCT
>NZ_JAKEVK010000113.1:0-14532 GCF_022398435.1 Pseudoalteromonas sp. Isolate6
ATTCATATCTTTATAGAATAGTCAGAGATATTGGATTTGCTAAAAAAAATAAGGCAAAAAAAACGCCTTCAAAAGAAGGCGTGAAGAATGGAAAAAAAACTAGGCGGCGATCCCACTGTGGCGTAGTAACGCATCCACTTTTGGCTCTCGACCACGGAAGCGAGTAAACAACACCATCGGCGCTTCGGAGCCACCTTTTTCAAGAATATGATGCATAAATTCACGCCCGGTTTTCGGGTTGAATATTCCTTCCTCCTCAAACTTAGAGAAAGCATCCGCAGACAACACTTCTGCCCATTTATATGAATAATAACCTGCACTATAACCACCAGCAAAAATGTGGCTAAAACTATGCTGGAAGCGGTTAAATTCAGGCGCTTTTACAACAGCTGTACGTTCACGCACCGCATTGAGTGTGGCTTGAATTTGGCAGTCAGTGTTTGGTGTAAAGTCTGCGTGAATATGAAAATCAAATAACGAAAACTCTAACTGACGCAACATTTGCATAGCTGATTGAAAGTTCTTTGCTGCAAGTAGCTTATCTAACATGTCTTTTGGCAACGGTTCTCCCGTTTCATAGTGCCCTGAAATGAAGTTCAGTGCTTCTTCTTCATAGCACCAATTTTCTAAAAACTGACTTGGCAGCTCAACCGCATCCCATGCCACACCATTAATACCCGCAACTGGCGCTGCATCCACTTGTGTTAGCATGTGATGAATTCCGTGACCAAACTCATGGAATAAAGTGGTTACTTCATTATGGGTAAATAGCGCAGGTTTGTTACCGACCGCTTTATTAAAATTACACACTAAATAAGCGACTGGAGTCTGTAATTCGCCATTTGCGCGTACTTTTCTGCCCATACAGTCATCCATCCAAGCACCGCCACGCTTATGTTCACGGGCATATAGGTCGAGATAGAAGTGACCACGCAACTCACCTTTGTCATCGTGAATAGCAAAAAAGCGTACATCTGGATGATAAGTGTCAACGTCTTTAACTTCGCTCACACGGATCCCAAACAAACGGTTTACGGTTTCAAATAAGCCGGAGAGTACCTTATGTTCAGGGAAATAAGGGCGCAGTGCTTCGTCAGAAATTGCATACTTAGCTTGTTTTAACTTTTCACCATAATATGCGTAATCCCAAGGTTTTAGCTCACTTACACCGTGTTCTTTATTCGCAAAGTCACGTAGTTCAGCTACTTCTTGCTCGGCTTGTGGTTTTGACTTAGCAGCAAGGTCATTCAAAAATTTAAACACTTGCTCTGGCGTCTCAGCCATTTTAGTTGCCAGTGATTTTTCTGCAAAACTAGAAAAGCCAAGCAGCTGAGCCAATTCGTGTCTAAGCGTAAGCGCTTCATGCATAATCGCTGAGTTATCAAACTCGCCAGCATTCGGCCCTTGATCCGAGGCACGGGTTACAAACGCACGATAAGCCTCTTCACGAAGCGTTTGGTTATCTGCGTATGTCATAACAGGAAGGTAAGAAGGAATATCTAGCGTAAATACCCAACCTTCTAATCCTTTGGCTTCAGCAGTATGAGCAGCAAGTGCTAAGGCCGACTCCGGCAGTCCAGATAATTCTGACTCGTCAGTAACATGCTTTTGCCATGCTTGGGTGGCATCCATGACGTTGTTGCCAAACTTTGATGCCAACTCCGACAGCCGTGCCACAATTTCGCCATAACGTTTTTGGTTAGCAGGCTCAAGTGCAATGCCTGAAAGTTGAAAATCACGCAGTGCATTATCCACAGACGTTTGCTGAGCAACCGTTAAGTTGCCAAATTCAACCGATTCTTTTACGGCTTTATAGGCTTCATACAATCCTTGATGCTGACCAACATAAGTAGAATACTCAGAAATTAACGGCAAACACTCATCATACGCTTTGCGCAGCGCCTCTGAATTAACGACTGAATGCATATGCGATACTGGCGACCACATGCGGCTAAGCTTATCGTCCGCTTCTTCTAGCGGAAGTACAAAGTTGTCCCAAGTATAATTCGACTGAGCTAAAACAGAGTCTATGGTTTCACGACAGTGCGCGATGGCAGATTTTAATGCTTCAACAATGTGTTCAGGCTTAATTTTTGAAAAAGGAGGCAATCCTTCTAGCCCGATTAATGGGTTACTCATGGGCACGCTCTTTATTTTCTAATCTAATATTGAGGTTGAAATAAGGGTGAATGACCGCATTTACAAGTATCTGAATAGATTTTTGCTTAATATCGGTCTTGGGTTGTGCACCTTTGCTATTTACTTAATATAAAGTAGTAGGGTTTAAGCAAAACAAATAATTGGCGAGGAATTTTTATGGCTCAACATTTTGACTATATCGCAATCGGTGGCGGTAGCGGCGGGATCGCATCTGCAAACCGAGCGGCGATGCGAGGTGCCAAGGTGGCATTAATAGAAGCAAAGCACTTAGGCGGTACTTGTGTAAACGTGGGCTGCGTTCCAAAAAAAGCGATGTGGCACGGCGCTCAAGTTGCTGAAGCCATTAAACTATACGCACCAGATTATGGTTTTGATGTTGAGCTAAAGAACTTCGATTGGGGTAAACTCGTTGAGAGCCGCGAAGCCTACATTGGCCGTATTCACCAAGGTTACAACGGCTACCTAGCAAAAAATGGCGTCACCGTGATCAATGGCTTTGCTAAGTTTGTTGATAACAACACTATTGAAGTCAATGGCGAGCACTACACTGCCGATCATATCAACATTACCGTAGGTGGTCGCCCAACGATCCCTAACATTCCAGGCGCTGAGCATGGTATCGATTCAAACGGTTTCTTTGAGCTTAAAGCGCAACCTCGCCGCGTAGCTGTTGTGGGCGCGGGCTATATCGCGGTAGAGCTTGCGGGCGTATTGCACAGCTTGGGCACAGAAACCCATTTATTTGTTCGTAAGCACGCTCCACTTCGTAACTTTGATCCTATCTTGGTTGAAACCTTAACTGAGGTAATGGAAAAAGAAGGCCCAACGTTGCACACTCACGCAGTGCCAAAGTCAGTGACCAAAGAAGAGGATGGCTCAGTCACCTTACATCTTGAAAATGGTGAGTCTTACACAGTAGACGAACTGATCTGGGCAATTGGCCGTGAGCCAATGACAGATCTTATCAATCTCGCGGCAACGGATGTAGAAACCACGCCAAGTGGCCATATAAAAGTTGATGAGTGGCAAAACACCACAGCTAAAGGTATTTATGCCTTAGGCGACATTATGGATGGTGGAATAGAGCTGACTCCGGTAGCCGTGAAAGCTGGCAGAATGCTAGCAGAACGCCTATTCAACCCTGAATTGCCAAACGCAAAAATGGATTACGACTTAGTCCCTACCGTCGTCTTTAGCCATCCACCGATTGGCACCATTGGCCTAACAGAGCCAGAAGCCGAAGAAAAGTACGGTAAAGATAATATCAAGGTCTATACCTCTACCTTTGCTGCGATGTACACGGCGGTTACTCAGCATCGTCAGCCATGTCGTATGAAACTTGTTTGTGCGGGTAAAGAAGAGAAAGTCGTTGGCCTGCATGGTATCGGCTTTGCGGTAGATGAAATGATCCAAGGCTTCGCCGTTGCCATGAAAATGGGTGCAACCAAAGCAGACTTTGACTCCGTAGTCGCAATACATCCAACTGGTTCCGAGGAATTTGTTACTATGAGGTAAAGCCTAGATAAGTAAAAGCTACTGCCTCTCAACCTGAAGTGGCTGTGAGCAATTACTTTATCAATCTTTACACAGGAATTTACTAGCTCCACATAATGAGTTAAAAAAAGCTCAGATAAGGATATCTGAGCTTTTGGGGTTGTAGTGACTGTCCAAGTCAACTAGTAGGGATAGGCTTTATTATCTACTTGAAAGCTCAATCAATGCTTGCTTGATAAGCTCAGGATGTGTGAGCGGGATCAAGTGCTCTGTAGAGGTTATTGGCAAATACTGTCCCCCGCTTATTTCCGCGACTTCTTGAGACCATTTTCGACCTTCGGCTTCCCACTTAATCAAACCCGCTCTGGCTTCTTCAGTTTCTGCTTTTTCAATATCTAACTGTTCAAACTCACTATCGATCACGGTAATTGGAATACTGCTATCTGGTTGCCAGTTTCTCACTAACTCCAAATCGTCATGATAGTTCATCATTTCATTTACTCGGATAAGTTGGGCTTCAATACTATAACGTGTTTGCATGATTTGATTGAAGTAACCCCAATCCATATGTTGGGCAAACTCACTTTCTTCCAGCAAAGACTCTACATGTGCCTGCTCCTCAGCTATTTTGACATTCATTTTTTCCTGCCACTTTCCTGCACTCACATGGTCTATCAAATGCTGACCCCATTCGCGATAAATATCAACAGGGTAACCCTGATACTGTGCAATTGAGTGCGGTAATAAAATGTCCGGATCCATCCACAACATACTGGCAATCTTTTGTTTGAAGTCTTCCGACTGTTGCATAGCAATAAGCGGTACAGAGTTACTATTAGCAAAACTCACCAAATGCACATTGCTCAAATCAAGCTTCTCAAATAGCACTGGAAGATCTGTTGCAAACTTTTGCATTGATGGTGCGCTGGTGTTACTACTAAGCCCTTGCCCAAGCCTATCAATCACATACACATTAAACTGTGTTGATAAATAAGGTTGTAATAATGCAAACCAAGCGCTATCGCTATGAAAGTGCATGTTTGCACCTGACAACATAACTACCGTTGGTTTGTCTGCCTGATGCGTTAAGTGTCTTACATGGTAATAATTATCACTGACTTTAATTAAATCAGAACCAGCTGGTAGTGCATATTGACTTGTCGATTCAAAAAATTCCATTATCGATTGCGTCGTTTTGACTGGTGATAAGTTCCAACTATGTCCCGCCCCGTCTACACTAATAAGCTGAGTCTGGATATTTCTGTTGGGATAGTGAGTTAAGGTAACACCATCATCCAAATCTTGCTCTACCGATAATGCGGCCTCATAGTTGAGATCACCTACAATTTTGATCGCTTGGGGTGAGGACAACAGCCCAAAGTTAGCATGGCTTTTACCATTATAGGGAAGAACCGAATCAGCCTTACCGTGCATAATTCTGTAATTCGTTGGCGTAGTAAGGTTACAACTATCCCCTAATTGATAGGACATTGGTGCACCAACGGTCACTATCGCGTTAAATACCTCGGAGCGATTACACAACAAGTTCTGTACAAATAGTCCTCCTTGAGAAAAACCTGTTGCGTAGATTTCACCATCAATAATCTGATATTTTGCTTTTAGTTCTGCGACCATGTCATCAACAAAGCCCAGATCATCAACACCTAGACGATGCGCCTTATTACAACCACACCCTTCATTCCATTCTTCATTTTTTGACTTGGGATAAACGACGAGATAATCATCACTTTGTTCATGCAACCTGGTCATACCCGCCATACCTTGACCACTCCCCCCAGAGCCATGAAAAGCAAATAAAAGTTTATATGACTTGCTGGTATTTTCGACCGGTAGCATATAGTAAAAGCGTTCATTAAGTTCATGAACATTAACCCCAATCTCGGTTTTTCCGCTATCACTATCGATTGGCGCAGCGTTATTGCTTTTACCACCACACCCCACTAACAATGTCGCGACTACTACATTTAACGTTCGCGTTAAAAACCATCTACTTTTCATGCAGGCCATTCCTATTTTATTGTTTTCATGTACTCTTAAATAGCATTGAAAAAAGCGCGACGATTTCTCATGAAATCATCGTGATGAATTTATTACCAAAAAATATAACCAATAAAATCAAAAGGGTAAAAATGCGATTTAAGATTGCAGCAATACAATTTGATACACTAAATCGAACGCTAGAAAACGACAATTCAACAATAAGATTAGAGCCAAAGCCCTATTTGTTGCTACAAACTTTAATTGCTGCAAATGGAAATACAGTCTCTCGCGAGCAATTGATCGAAGAGGTTTGGCAAGGGCGTATCGTCACCGAAAGCGCAATCAATAAAGCCGTGTCAACGCTACGTCAGCATCTAAATAAATTAGATAGCCAAACGAATTATATTGAGACTATTCCTACCGTTGGATACAGGCTAATACCTAGAGCTGTAGGACTAGTTACCTCCACAAAATCACCAAAGCGTAAAGTACGCTTTTTAATTGGTGGTGCGATTTTGGTTAGTTTGCTTAGTGCATTAATTACTTTTCAGGTAGTGAGGCTTTCACCTAATACTAAGTCACTTATTCCAGAAAAAATAACAAGTCAGAGTGGTATTGAGCTGCAACTCAGTAGCGCAACTAGGTCTAGTAGCTTTAGTTATCTACACCCAATCACAACGCCACTTTCAGAGTTATGGTTACACCACCATGGAGAAAGTCGCAAGTTACTATCGGGTAATATAAGTGCTCAGGCATTAAGCCCTGACGCAAGTAAGATAGCATTTGTGGACGATGAAAATGGCTGCATGGTGAAGCAGTTAACTATAGCAAAGCAAAGCGTACAATCATTATTCAGCTGCCAGGCCGTTGAGAGGATAAAGCTCATTTGGGGCCGTAACGGGCGAGAATTGATTTATCGAAAACGTGAAAATATTCACAACGGCTTTGGTCTGTATCGCTATGATTTAAACACCCATAAGCATACACAATTAACGCTCCCCCCTTCATCAGGTAATCTAAGAGGTGATCACCTCTTTAGTTTATCTCAAGGCCAAGACCGCCTCGCAGTGGCGACATACCTCGGTGAAGATATACACCGATTAACCCTCTATCACTACCCACAGATGTCTACAGAGCACACAATTGAACTTCCGTATAACCCAACTTCACTGACCTGGTCTGCAAATGGTCAGCAGATTTACTTTTCACAGGCTAACAGCATTTATAGTGTGAATGCACAGTCACATGCAGTAACTCTTTTACACAAGTTTACCGCTCCAATCGAGAGCCTTACCCTATTGGATAATAATGATACGTTATTGTTAAATCAGTATAAGTTAGCCAGTAACATTAAGCTTTTTGAGCCCGTGCAGAATGTCGTAAAGGTAGTTGTTGATAACCAAGCGCTAAACCGTCTACCTCGCGCTAATCAATCACAACATATTTGGTATATTTCAGATCATGGTGCACACTCAGCCTTATGGTCGATTGACACCAATAGGGAGGCAAAGACTCAAGTACCACTGCCTCACATTTTTAATTTCCAACGTTATCAACTCAATAGCGACAGTTCTAAAATACTTTTTGAATATCAAGATGCTATTTATCAGTTTTCGATTGAACAACTGGAGACCACAGAAATACTTAGTGCAGAGTTAAAACCCTATGTCGCGAACTACGGTCAACATGATGATGAAATAATTTATAGTAGTGAACGCTCTGGTAGTTGGCAGTTATGGTCTCTAAATTTAATAACAAACCAACATCAGCAGCTTACAACGCAAGGTGGCTACAGTGGATACAAGCTTAATAATGTGTTGTATTTTACTAAATTTACACAGCCCGGTATTTGGCGGCTGGAAGATGGGCAGGAGTCGTTAGTTGTTGCAGAGGTGCCTGTAAGAAATTGGTTAAATTGGCGGCTCAGAGGTAATGCGCTTTACTATGAAAAAGACAAAAGCATCTGGCGATTCGATCTTAAGACTCATCAAGAAAAGCTATATTTCACTCCGCCACAACGGTTTATTGGACAGTTTGATATATTGCAAAATGGCGATGTGGTTTTCAGTGAGCTGAAGCAACCAAGTGGAGAGCTTTGGCAATTAACCGTGAAAAATTAAAGTACAAAAACAAAAAACCCAGCCGAGGCTGGGTTTTTATTGATTCTTGAAACGAATTACTTGATTTTCGCTTCTTTGAAGATCACGTGTTTACGAACCTTAGGGTCGAACTTTTTGATCTCCATTTTTTCAGGCATGTTACGCTTGTTCTTGTCGGTAGTGTAGAAATAACCAGTACCAGCAGTTGAAACTAAACGGATCTTATCACGCATGATTCAGCTCCTTAAACTTTTTCGCCGCGAGCACGGATATCTACTAATACCGCGTCGATGCCTTTTTTATCGATAATACGCATACCTTTAGTAGTAGTGCGTAGAGAAACGAAACGCTTTTCGCTTTCAACCCAAAAACGGTGTGTTTGTAGGTTAGGTAGGAAGCGACGCTTAGTAGCGTTGCGCGCGTGCGAACGGTGGTTACCAACCACTGGGCGCTTACCTGTAACTTGACAGACTTTAGACATGTCTATGTATCTCCAATAACTTCGCTCGAGCTTAATTTTCCCTTAAAGGCCTTTTAACTGCGTGCCCTAGGTAAAATCAAAGGGCGCTCTTTATACAGTATCTACAGGCAGAGATCAAGGATCTGATCCTACTGAAATCAGCTCATGGGTAAATTTGATAGCGGCCAATTATAATGATCCGAAGCCCACTAGGAAAGTAAAAACTGCATTTAAATTGAACTAATTTATAAAATTTATACAAATATGCTGATTTAACGAGCAAATTTCTTTTTTGGCCCTTTGTAGATGATGATTTTGACTGTTTAATTTTCGTGCTTATGAGTATATTCAAGCAGCAACACTCCACCAGCTACCCCACACGTCGAGTAAAAGCTGAGTGATCAAGCTCCATTCCATTTTGCTCAGTTCAAAAGGACAGCTTGAGAAAGCGAAACCCACCTGATAAAACAGCAACTCAGCTTAAATCAGTCCTCGTTCGGCAAACGAAATACAATGACTTCCAGCGACGATTAAATGGTCAAGTACATTAATATCAACCAATGCCAAGCCTTGCTGCAATTTTTTCGTGATAAGTTTATCCGCTTCGCTGGGCTCTGCCACGCCCGATGGATGGTTATGGGCAAAAATCACAGCTGCACTATGGTATTTGAGTGCCGCCTTTACTACTTCTCTTGGATAAACCGAGGCCGCATTAATCGTGCCGTGAAACAGCACTTCATCTTTTATTAGCCGATTTTGGTTGTCTAAATACAACACCATAAACACTTCATGGCCAAGCCCCCGTAGTTGAGCACTCAAATAGTCACGTACCGCAGTCGGGTTTTGAAATACCGTTTCTCTTAAGCACTCTTCTTTTAGATAACGCCGACTTAGCTCCAAAACGGCCTGCAACTGAGTGTATTTGGCAACGCCTAAGCCTTTTAACGCTGAAAACTCTTCTAATGAGGCATTGAATAAACGCTGTAACGTTTGCTGTTCTTGTAACAAGGATTCGGCAAGCTCTATGGCATTTAATCCTTTGATCCCTGTGCGTAAAAAGATAGCCAATAACTCAGCATTGGATAACGCTTCGGGCCCTTGTTCAATCAACTTTTCTCTTGGCCGCGCGGATTTGGGTAAGGCTGATATTTGCATTCTATTATTCCTTATCTTTGTATGTCTCCTTGACTAAATTAAGCTTAGCGGGTGATCACGATTATTCAAAAGCAAACACAGACTGTGATATCTTTAGTTTATTGATACTGTGATCGTATAAAACAAACATGCAAAGAAATAAACGCCTCTTACTTGGGATCAGCGGTGGTATCGCTGCTTACAAATGTGCAGAACTCGTTCGCCGCTTAAAAGAACACCAGATAGATGTCAAAGTGGTGATGACGGAGTCAGCTAAGCACTTTATCACACCACTAACAATGCAAGCTGTCTCTGGTGAAATCGTTTCTGACTCTTTGCTTGACCCGCAAGCAGAAGCATCAATGGGCCATATCGAA
Source organism: Pseudoalteromonas sp. Isolate6 (assembly GCF_022398435.1). NCBI lineage: Bacteria > Pseudomonadati > Pseudomonadota > Gammaproteobacteria > Alteromonadales > Pseudoalteromonadaceae > Pseudoalteromonas > Pseudoalteromonas sp. Isolate6. Next base: position 9,726 of record NZ_JAKEVK010000113.1, read on the forward strand.
TTTGCAAAATGGGCAGATCTAGTACTGGTTGCTCCCGCGACCTCAAATATCCTCGCCAAAATGGCAGCGGGTATTGCAGATGATTTACTGACCACATTACTGCTCGCAACTCCCGCGCCTGTTGCCGTGGCGCCGGCAATGAATCAACAGATGTATGCGCACCTATCGACTCAAGCAAATCTCAATACCCTTGCTTCACGCCATGTCCAAATCTGGGGGCCCGGTAAAGGCGAACAAGCCTGTGGAGATGTAGGCGCAGGACGCATGCTTGAACCCCATGAATTGGTGCAACTGTGTTTAACTGCACTTCGCCCTACTGAGCAAGTATTAGCAGGAAAAACGGTAACTATCACTGCAGGGCCGACACGCGAAGCATTAGATCCGGTGCGTTTTATTACCAATCACAGTTCAGGAAAAATGGGATTTAGCCTTGCTGAGGCGGCAAAGGCTTTGGGTGCAAGCGTAAATCTGATCGCAGGCCCGGTTTCACTGAATACTCCCACTGGAATTACTCGACTTGATGTAGAAAGTGCTGAGCAGATGCAACAAGCCGCACTCGAATATGCCGTACAATCGGATATTTTTATCGGCTGCGCTGCGGTCGCTGATTACCGTGCAGCCACCGTAGCCGATCAAAAGATTAAAAAGCAAGGCGATGAAATCACACTTACACTGGTTAAAAACCCCGATATTATCGCTACTGTCGCAGCACTAAAACAGTCGCGTCCTTATACCGTTGGCTTTGCCGCTGAGACGCAGAATGTCGCCGAATATGCGCAAGGAAAATTGGTAAATAAAGGGTTGGATATGATCTGTGCGAATGATGTGTCGGATAGTACAGGTGGGTTTAATTCTGATAACAACACATTGACCCTATATTGGAAAAAAGACCGACTTGAACTCCCTCACTCTAGCAAAAAAGAGTTAGCACTTACTGTCATGCAAGCTATTGCCGAAAAGATAAAATAACCTTCATGTAAAAGACTGGAAAGAAACTGAATAAAACATTAACATGATACCCCGATAACGTGTAAACGAGTCGGGGTTTGCACTTCTGCGCATCACTCTCTGTGCTTAATAAACCCGGCAAAAACAATATAACAATTAGAAAAATAAGGGAAATTTCATGCCAGCGACAAAACGTAGTAATCGCAAAGAGCAAATTCTTCAATCACTCGCACAAATGCTGGAAACCAGCCCGGGACAGCGTATCACCACAGCTAAACTCGCTGCTGAAGTCGGGGTTTCAGAAGCTGCGCTTTATCGCCATTTTCCAAGTAAAGCGAGAATGTTTGAGGGGCTTATTGAGTTCATCGAAGATACGTTGCTGTCACGCATTAATTTAATCCTCGAAAACGAAAAAGAAACCCGTAACCGGATCTACAACATTCTTACTCTACTTCTCGCCTTTGCAGAGAAAAACCCTGGGATAACACGTATTTTAACGGGCGATGCACTACAAGGTGAGCAAGAACGTTTACGTGAACGAGTACAAAGCTTATTTGAAAAGCTTGAGACACAATTCAAACAAGTATTAAGAGAGCGCAAACTGCGAGAAGGCAAAGCATTCACGAGTGAAGAAAGTGTACTGGCTAATCTATTCTTAGCTTTTGTTGAGGGTAAGATGAACCAGTTTGTAAGAAGTGACTTCAAAGCAAAGCCAACCGCGCAATTCGATAAACAGTGGGTTGAGCTTGAGAAAATCTGGCTTTAAGCACCTGCGGCTAGCCGCTTAAATACATCCGCACACCGCAGAGCATTTTAGTTTCACTGTTAAAAGTGATAAAAACATCATAAATACATACTAAAATGCTCTAGATATGACTCTAAAACTTTCTCTCTTAAGCGCAGCACTTTTTAGTGTAAGCAGCTTAGCAGCTAAACCCAGCCTTGAATTTAAAGACGTTTTTGATTTTCGTTACCCACAGGGTACGGTGATCTCCGAACAAGGTACATTCCTCGGCCTAAGTGCAAAGCCTTACCGTGGTGACAGCGAAGGCCAAGTGTATTCTCTCAATAATAAAACTCTGATTGCATCAGTTCCCCGTGGTACAAATCCAGTTATCAATAAAAGCGGTCAATGGGTTGGCTTTACCCAACTCCCCACTCTACTTGAAAAAGAAACCACAGATAAAAAAAAGAAAAAAACATTAAAGAACAACTTAGTGTTAGTTAGCACCGCAACCAAAACGCAGCAAACCTTTAGCTCAGTTAAAGATTATCAAATCTCAGATGATGGCTTGTGGCTGGTGTACCGTGAGGATACAAAAACAGGCGACAAAAAATCAGACGCAAAAGAGAATAAAGACGAGCAAGCTGATGAACTCAAAATCAGTGCAGATAAAGGTGATGACACATTAACACTTGTGGTGCTGAACCTTTCTAACAATGAAAGTACTCGCTATGACAACATCGCAGCATACAAAGTAGCACCAAATAGTAACGTGATACTGGTCAATCAGCGCAGTGAAGACGGCAGTAAAAACCGTGTTGCCGTTATTGACTTAGCGAGCAATCAAATCACAAGTCTTATTGATGAGCCCGGTGTGACTTTAGGAGACATTGCTTGGCAACCCAATTCTCAACAGGTCGCTTTTTATTTAGGTAATTATGTCAACGATGACAAACGCCGCCGCGACTACCAACTCAAATTATGGTCTCCAACAAGCAATAAAATTACCGATATCCATAACCCAAGCGGTTGGTTTTCCGGCAAAACAGCATCAATCAAATGGTCTAAAGACGGCTCACGATTATTTTTTGAAAACCGTCCACAGCTTGAACAAAAAGCCAAAGTGCTCAAATACACAGATGAAAGCTCGCTTTTTGATTACGATACCATTCGCCAGCAAAAAGGCTTAAAGGTTTGGCACAATGCCGATCCTGAAATCAAAACTAGAGAAATAAAAACATGGAATGAAAGCCGGCGAGATCAACATTATCAAGCGGTTTATCATCTTAATGGCGAGCGTGTAGTACAGCTTGAAAACCTTCAAGTGCCGTCTATTTCACTGCGCACAAACGCAAACTTTGTGCTGGGCAGCGATGATACCCCCTATCTAAAGCAGATTATGTACAAAGGCTTTTATCGCGACTACTACAGCGTTGATATCAGCAGTGGTGATAAACAACTCATCGTTAAAGAAAGTTCAAATCGCCCAACTGTTGCACCTGATGGTAAACATGCGGCCTATTTCGATGGTGAACAAATCTGGTTGAAATCGCTATCCACCCAACAGCTTACCCCAGTAAGCAAAGCGGTTAAAAATGCACTGTTTGCTGATGATAAACATGATAAGCCAGAACCAAACGAAGGATTTGGATTTGCTGGTTGGCAGCTCGATGGTTCGACACTCTACGCCTACAGTAAATATGATATTTGGGCATTTGATACTAAAACGGCAAAAGCAACTCGACTGACTGACGGCTATAAGACCCAAACACAATACCGCATTGAGTATAAAGATAAGGACAAACTGGGCTTTAACCCTGACGATACCTTACTATTAAGTGCGCACAACCTCGAAAATAAACAAACGCATATTGCTACGCTTTCTCTACAAGATAACAAGTTGCAAACTGTTTTGTCTGGCGAAGCCAAATATAACGTAGTGAGAAAAGCCAAAGAGGCAGATACTTATATTTTCACAAGACAGTCTTATCAAGAATTTCCTGATTATTGGGTTACAGATAACAGCTTTAATAACCCGACAAAACTCACAGACTTAAATCCACAGCAACGGACATTTGCTTGGGGCCAAAAGCCTGAACTTGTGAAGTACAAAGGCTACGATGGCGAAGATCTTCAAGGCGTGTTAATCAAACCTGCTGATTATAAAGCCGGTGATAAAGTGCCAGTAGTAATTTACTTCTACCGCTATATGAGCCAGCGCATGTATGACTTCCCGAAAATGGAGTTAAATCACAGACCAAACCTGCCAATGTATACCTCAAACGGTTATGCGATATTCTTGCCTGATATTCGTTTTGAGATCGGTCATCCTGGACGCTCTTCAACGCAAACCATGATCAATGCCGCACAAGCGCTTATTGATAAAGGTGTTGCTGATCCAGATAAAATAGGCTTACAGGGCCACTCTTGGGCAGGTTATCAGAGTGCATTTATGATCACCCAGACAAATATGTTTAAAGCGGTTGTCTCTGGCGCACCAGTATCAAATATGACCTCTGCTTATAGCGGAATTCGATTAAAGTCCGGCTTAGCACGTCAATTCCAGTATGAAACGGGACAAAGCCGCATAGGTAAAACACTCACCGAAGCGCCAGAATTATATATAGAAAACTCTCCAGTGTTTTACGCAGATAAAGTAAATACACCAATTTTGATCATGTTTGGCGATAACGATGGAGCGGTTCCTTGGCAAGAAGGTATTCAATACTACTTAGCATTAAGAAGGCATGGTAAAGACGCAATCTTCTTACAATACGAAGGCGAACCGCACCATCTTAAAAAGCTGCCAAATCAGCTAGATTATTCAATTCGTATGAAAGAATACTTTGATTATCACCTGAAAGGATTGCCACCTGCAGAATGGATTCAATCCGGTAAAGCATTTATCACTGAGGAATAATCAGCTTCACTCGTATTGATTATCAAGGGCATCATTTAGGTGTCCTTTTTTTTAGCAACCCCGACTCTTCTCTGTGTTTATTTTTTATCTAGAAATGTTTTGTTTCAACTTACATCCTTATAATTTCATTATAAAAAAAAGCCTATATATCTATTACATTTGATTGTTTTACAAACGAACCATTGAACTTTACGTAGATGCAATGTAAGTTCTAT
>NZ_JAKEVK010000114.1:0-14303 GCF_022398435.1 Pseudoalteromonas sp. Isolate6
CATCGAAGAAGTGTGATGTACGTCAAAAACGAGCCGCTTTATTTACATTTATCATTGTAATATACGAACTTTGAGTAATACTTTATTTCTATGTTCACTTAATAAAAATCAGACTATGCTAAATAGGGTTTCAGTTAAAAGCAGATTGTTGTCGCTTTCGGGCATACCTGCTGTGTTTTTTATTCTTGCTACCATCTTCACCATCGGAACATTATCCAACCTTATCAGCTACATTGACCATATCTATGACGACAGAGTTGTACCACTTAGGCAAATAAAAGTGGTGTCAGATAACTATGCGGTGGTTATTGTTGATACTTTTCATAAGTTACGAGGTCATCAACTCTCAAATAGTGCTGCATTAAAGCAAATCGACGAAGCGAAGAAGGTTGCGGAAAAAGAATGGCGACAATATTTATCGACCGATTTGACAAATGAAGAACGAGAGCTTGTCAAACAGGTTGAGGCTGCAGAACTGACCGTTAAACAGTTGTTGGCTGATTACACTAGCAGAGTAAATGCCAATACATTTGAAGAAATTCCCTACGATAAATTTGTGCATGACCTTTACGCCGTATTTGACCCTTTAAGTGAGAGTTATACTGCGTTGATTGAATTACAGCTTGCCGAAGCAAGTTCGCTGAGAGATAAGGGACGCTCAGAAGCCAGTGCAACCAAAACGGCCATGATCGCGTCATCCTTCATCATTGTGATAGTTATGGTAGTGATTGGTATGCTGATATTCAGATCAATCAATGAGCCACTCAATCGCCTGCGTTTACGCATTGGTAATATCGCAAAAGATGCCGACTTAACTCAGCGTGTAGTGATTGAAGGGGAAGATGAATTGAGTGAGATAGGTAATGATTTTAATACTATGGTGTCGAGCTTACATGAACTAGTCACTAATCTAGTTACTATGGTAAATAGCCTTTCTTCTACGTCCAATGAGCTAAATGGAATTAGCCAGTCAATTGCTGGTACGTCACAAGAGCAGGAACAGCAAACGGTAATGATAGCCACTGCGGCGACGGAAATGAGTAGTGCAATACAGGAGGTTGCACATAGCGCGATGAACACTGCGAACAAGGCTGAGATGTCGGGTAAGCTAGCGAAACAAGGAATGAGTGTAATATCGCAAAATATTCAGGCTATTGAGCGCCTAGCTAATGAGGTTGGGGATAATGCACAGTTGATTAAAGCATTGAACGATCAGTCTAATGAAATCAACCAAGTTGTGTTAATGATCCAAGGCGTTGCAGAACAAACAAATCTTTTGGCATTGAACGCTGCAATTGAAGCTGCGAGGGCTGGAGAGTCCGGCCGAGGCTTTGCAGTTGTTGCTGATGAAGTCAGGCAGTTGGCACACAATACTCAAAAAGCCACAGAATCGATCCGGGATATGATCAGTAAGTTACAAGGCATGGCACAAAACGCAGTGTCATCCATGGAAAGTGCGCAATCGAGCGCTGCAGCTGGAGTGGATAGGGCTAATGAGTCAGCTCAAATCATGACCGACATAGACAAGGCGGTAGATGAAATCGTCGGTATGAACATTCAGGTTTCAACTGCGACAGAAGAACAAACAACGGTGGTTGCGGAAATAAGTGAAAACATAAACGACTTCAGTAGTAGTATTTCTGAAATTACTCGCAATGCACAAAGTAACGCAGATGTAAGTAATGATTTAGAAGCGCTCGCTGAAAAGCTAAACAGTCAAGTACTGGTATTCAAGGTTTAATGATGGCTTTACTTGATAATTAACTTAAGAGGTTTTGCGCTAAAGTCAGAAACCACAATGAAGCTGATTATTTGGGGCTAGAATAGAGCGGGTTTTGTCCATAAACCCGCTCTATATATTTAAGCGTTTTGCATACCTAACCAAGCCTGAAATAGGTTGCTAACCCAGGCCCTACTGTTTTGTGTTAAAACAGGTATTCCATACTTAAATTGTATGCTCTAGGCTCGTTATGTTTTTTAGGTACAAAACCGTACGTGTCGTAAAACGTCTCATCTGTTAAATTGCTGATATTCAGTTTTAGGCTAAGCTGGCTAGAGTATTGATATTTGATGTGTGCATTAAGTAAAAGCTGGCTATCAAGCTCAGCGCGCACAGCACCTCGACGGCCACCTGTTGGCAGCCCAAGGTCAACACCAGGAACGTTTAAAATATCAACTTTTCTGTTTGTATCCCAAGTTGCACTCAAGCCTAAGTTCCAAGCCCCATAAGTATATTTAGTACTTGCATTGAGCGTCTTTCTTGGTGCGTACAAGTTAATATCTTCACCATTTTCGTCGACAACATCGAAATCACTGTAACCAAAGTTTGCTTGCCAATCTTCTGTTAGCTTTGCTTCTAATTCAACTTCAAATCCATCAGCCTCTGCACCATCAACGGGTCGATACCTAGCTGGTCGCTCATTCGCATATTCGGGGATAACAACACCAAAGTCTTCCTTTAAACTATCAAAATAAGCGACATTTAAGCGTAACTTGTCGTCCCATAGTGTGGTTTTGATACCTACTTCTAAGTTTCGCGCTGTGATCGGCGCTAATTGCTTTAAGTTCACATCTATTTTATCCAGTTGTGGCTCATAGGCGTCGGTGTAACTTGCATACGTGCTGATCTGATCATTGATATTGTAAACCAGCCCCACATATAGGCTTTCACCAGTTTCTTTACCTTTATCGCTAGAGAATCCGCTCCAAGCAAAATCACGCTCGTTGGTGCGTTCATAATCGAAGAATTTGACGCCTAGAATAGCGTGAAGGTCATCTGTTAACGTTAATTTACTGCTAAGGGCGATACTCAGCTCTTTTGTTGCTTTGTCCCAATAGCCAATGAATTGCTTATCGGTTGCGGTTAAATGAGCAGCAGGGTGAAGGTTATTAATCGATTGGAGTGGATAAAAAATTGTCCTCGCATTTTCATCCAACTCTTCGAAGCGATCGTCAGTAGATTCAAAATCTGCATTTAAATAGGTGATATTTACTTGGTGCGATCGGTCAAATAATTCAAATCGACCAACCAGTCCCAAAATAAAATTAGTCCCATCGACGGTTTCTATCCAACGTCTATCACCGCCTTGAAGACCAAGGCCCGTTTCTTTGTTTGGGTTTCCACTAAAGTAGGTTAAGGTAATGTCAGCTTCTGTTTTACTGTATTGTGCGCCAAAGTTAAGTGCCCAATCTAAATTGATTTGGTGAGATAATTTTAAATGATAACTTTGGTGGGTATTGCCGTTGTAACTATCTGGCGAGGATAAATTTGTTTTCTTGTCTATTTCAACAGAGCTACCATCAGAGTAAAAAATTGGCAATCCCCACGGCGATAGTTTCAGTTCATTGTCTTGGTAATGAACACTAAACGAGGCTTCTGTATCTTCAGAGAAATAATGATGCAACTGAGTGTATGCAACGATCTTGTTACTATTTTCTTTATCGACGAAGCTATCTTTTTCCTCATAGGCAAGAATAACTCGTCCGGCCAATGCTTCATCTTTAGTGAGAGCTCCGGTTGCATCTACATGTGTACGCATTTTATTCCAAGAGCCAATCTCGGCACCAACTTCAACAAAACCGCCTCGATCTGGTTGCTTGGTGATAACATTTAGTGTTGCTGATGGTTGTCCTGCGCCAGCCATCAAGCCAGCAGCGCCCCTAAGAACCTCTACTCGGTCATAGACAATAGTGTCTAGGCGACTCTCTTGTGGTCCAGCAATTGAAGTAGGTAAACCATCTTTGACCAAGGCATTGACGAGATACCCACGAGAGGTAAACTCAGTATTATCACCCGCTCCAAATTTGTATCTTGAGATACCAGTTGCTTGTACCATGATATCTTCGAGGTCATTAAGTTCGAAGTCTTTTATATAATCGTGACTTAAAACGGTGACAGATTGGGGGGTTTCTTTAATAGTAAGGTCAAGTCCTGTGGGACCCGAGTTACGCTTGATTGGCTGGCCAACAACACTGATCCGTTCAATATTGTCGCGATCGACTTCTGCTGCCGCATTTGGAGAAAAATAAAGGAGTGATAACATCAGAGCTAGTGCTGTAGATTGATGCGCTTTGGTTTGCATGGGTGTTTCCTTTCCTAAATTGTTTTTTCGTCACAAGAGATAAAGATGAAAGTTCCTATGAAATGTAGGAGCTATTTTTCTGAGATTGAACCAAGCTTTCGACCAGTTCTAACTGAAAACAGAAATTATTTTCAATTCTAAATGATAATTCTTTTTGTTACCATAAGGGGTAATTCAAAAAATGAATTATTGCAAAAATAATGGCTTACCCAAATCTCAGATTGGTCAGGATCTAATTGTTAGGTAGGGTGTCAATTAGGTTAGATAGCGCTGTCACAGGGGCTTATCTGTGTTTGAATATCAAAGCAAGGGAGTGAAGTCGTTTTATGTCTTCGCTATTAGGTGGTACATGACGGCAAAACAATGGTTCAACTGGCATAGTTTGAGTGGCGTGTGGTTTGGGTTGTTGCTGTTCATAATATGCTGGACTGGCGCGTTTGCGAGTATTGCCCACGAATTAGATTGGCTATTCAATGAGCCGGTGAGGGCAACAGAGGGCCAATCAAACATAAATTTAGCAGCAGCTTATGAGATGGTACAAGAGGCGTATCCTGACGCCCAAATAGGGATTGCCTTTACAGGTCCTGATACTTATTTTGCGCATGACATCGTGATGCGGATGCCAGATAGTCCATGGCAACATGTTTATGTCGATCCATATTCAGGAGCTATCCAAGCTGAAACCAGCTTTTTTAATATTCAGCGCTTTTTTCGCGATTTTCACATGCATTTTTTCGGCGTTTTTGACAGCATCATTTCATATTATCTTGTGCTTATCTTTGCCGTGCCTTTATGTATTTCGACTGTGAGTGCGCTTTATGTATATCGCGGCTGGTGGAAGAAGTTATTTGCCTTAACACTTAGCGGGGATGCTCGAGCCAAAATGGCAAGTATGCATAAAATAAGTGGAGTATGGGGCTTATGGCTTGCGATTGTTATTTCATTCACGAGTATCTGGTATCTATTTGAGTTTGTACGAATGGATCTGGTTGATGGTAAAACAGCCTTTACCGACGTTGGTGATTTTGCCGTTAATCCTTTGCCCGAACTACCACGACAGAATAAGCCGCAATTGTCAGTAGTAGAATTATTCGCAATAGTAAAAGGGGCGAGACCCGACCTTGAGGTGAAAGCGATCCGCTATTCTGGAGGTTATTTTTATGCTGAGGGGCAATCCCACGATTGGGTCGTGCGGGATAGGGCAAATAAAATATATGTAAACCCTTACAGCGGTGAAGTTGTATACAGCCAAACAGCATCGAGCCAAGGTCTGTACTGGCGCTTATCTGACACTGCAGACCCTCTACACTTTGGCAACTTTGCGGGTGTATGGGGGAAAATATTGTGGTTTATATTTGGGATTGTAATCTCATTTTTGGTTCTCAGTGGTACTTATATGTACATTAAACGGCAGTTTAAGTTGCGTCGTAAAGATGAGCATCGAGGTGTTGTAGTGTCACTGTCTTTAAGCTTTGGAATGATCTTATGTATTTGCTTTTACGCTCAACAGACTATTATGGGTTATGGTATTGCAGGAAGGTGGCCAGAGTTACCCTTTGCTTCGTTTATATTTTTATCGGCCTGGGTGTCGTTCACTTGCTTAATTATCGTGCTTTGGAGCGCAGCTCTGCTTAACTTATGTCTTAAAAATCGGGGGTCTTCGTTCAAGTTGGGTATGAATTGATTTTTTGCAGGCCAAAAAAAACCTCGCTGCTGCGAGGTTTCTTCACTCATGAAACTGTGATTAAACAACACCACGAGGTAAGCGACAGTCGTGATCCTTTGCTGCTAATTCAGCAATCCACTGTTCTTCTGCTTTGAAGCCATCTTCGTTTTCTGTAACGATAGTAAAGCTTGCTGATTTTACAGCTGCAGCCTTAGGCGCTTTCTTAGTCGTTTTCGCTTTTTTGGCAGGTGCCTGCGTTGTCTCACTTGCTACAGCTGACCCTGAAGTTAGCTCTTCTGTTAATTCAGCCACTTCAGCAAGACGCATGTTTTTGCCTCCATCGATGCTATACCAACCTGGTTTTGCAGTGATTTCAGGCTTTTTGCCATGTGCAGCTTCGTACGCAGCTTCGAAAGCGCTTAGTACTTCAGTTTTATCTAGTTTACTCATCGTAGATCCTAGTCGTGTTGTACGCGGATACGCGGGTTAAGATTAAACTCTATTTATACCCATATTTGCGCAAATTTTCAATTTTTTACGTTTTTCAGCGCTAATTCATCGAACTTTAGCCTGATTTTGATGTCTTTTTCGACGCTTATAGTGCTTCTGGGTCAATAATACGACGAATTGTGATCCACATACTGCCAAGTTGCTCATGCCAAATCCGGGTGACTACTTCTAAGGCCTTATGGTTCGGGATAAATAGCCTGCTTAGTGGGTATTGCTTGAAGTTATAAAATTCCGTCGGCGCAGAGAACACTTCAATACCTTGCGCTTCAAATAGGTTTTTTGCGCGTTTCATGTGCGCAGCCGATGTAACCAATGCAACGTCATAATCGACTAGCAAAGGTGCTAGCATTTTTGCTTCGTCCGCTGTGTCTTTGGCATTGGGGTTTTGCTTAATACGTGTAGCGGAAATACCTAAGCTCTGTGCGGTTCTCGCCATAAGTCCCGCGCTTGTTGCATGGCCATAGCCGTAACCAGAGACATACAGTTGGGCTTTTGGGTAAATATTAGCAAGTCTTACACCTTCAACTAACCTAGCTAGACCGCAGCTGCCGAGTTGGGCGTTGCTGGGGAGAGATTTATCTGGGTATAAATCACAGCCAAGTACAACGATTTTATCTATGTTGCTGTGCTTACTTGGATTGAATGCAGCGAGAGTGCCAGTATCTCTCTCGATAATATGTTGTGCGACATAAGGAGTCGACAATGCCCAAGTGGTGAGTAAGACGAACCAGCTTGCAATATAAGGTCCTTTACGCATCTTAGAGATAAAAAGCATAAGCCCCATAAGCACAACCAAAGATAACGGTAAAGGCATCAGAAGTTGACCGACAACCTTTTTGACTTCAAACATTTAAAGATGTCCTAGATTTAGATAAGCCTAACGCAATGCTAGCATGAGATTGAAGCTGTAGAAATGTATAACAGTAAGGGCTCAAAAAGAGCCCTGAATATTATCTTGCGGTGGTTTTGCGGCAAGTGTTGAGGAAATGACGATAGACAGGGTTGTCTTTCATGCTTTTCTTCATAGCTAAATACATCGGGCGATTTAACCCAAGTGCGCCAAGAGGAATAGATTTAATCAATCCTTGGCTTTCATAGGGGGTCACTAACCAGTCCGGTAATGCTGCAACCCCCATACCTGCACTGACAAGTTGGAAGATTAATAAACCTTGATCGACGGTTTTTAGTGTACCGTCAAAGCGTGCATTTTGAATGAAGTGCTTAAATATATCCTGACGCTCTCGTGGAATAGGGTAAGAAATGATGGTTTCATCTTTTAGGTCGAGTGCTGTGACATAGGCCTTCTTGGCCAATTCGTGATCTGGTGCAACGATTAACTTTAATTTAAAGTCAAAAAGGTGCGCGTATTCCAGTTGTTCGGGTTCTCGAATGTCTGAGGTAAGCACTAAGTCCAGCTCATCTTCAATAAGGTCAGGAATAGCGTCGTAGCTAAAGCCCCGCTCGTAATCGACCTTAATGTCAGGCCAAAAGGTATTGAATTCTTTAATTGTTGGCAGCAACCAGTGAAAACATGCATGACATTCCACGCTTAATCTGAGTTGCGAGATAGGCTGATTAAGGCTTTCCTTCAGACGACACTTGGTTGCTTCAACTTTAGGTAAAACATCGTTGGCAAGTTCCAATAATAACATCCCTTGAGGGGTAAAACGTACAGGCTGCGTTTTGCGCTCAAAAAGCTGGCAGTCGAGTTTGCTTTCAAGATCTTTGATCTGATGTGATAAAGCAGATTGAGTTAGGAATAGCTCTCGCGCAGTATTCACAAGAGAACCAGTTTCTTTCAAGGTGGAGATAGTCTTTAGGTGCTTTATATCAATCATTATCAACAATTCTCATATTTGAAGTGAGCAAATCTCAGCTTTTCTCAATATTACGATTCTATTTAGTTATTATCAATGTCTAGACGTCTAAATACCTGCGGTGAATTGTTCAAAAATTCACTAATCCACTATAACACTAAAAATGACAGCGTTGTCACTACTTCTGTAAAAATTTTGCAAAAAATTACAATTTAATTTTATTCATGTGAACTCTGAGAAAGCATCAATTGTTGTTTTTAAACATGAAAACTATATTTTAGACATCTAAACCTCTAGATGGAATTTAAATTATGGCATTAACACATAACTTGGGCTTTCCTCGTATAGGCAAAAAGCGTGAACTTAAATTTGCAGTAGAACGCTATTGGTCAGGTGACTTAACGAAAGACGACCTAATCGCAGAAGGAAAGCGTATTCGTGCAAAAAATTGGGCGTTGCAAGCTGACGCAGGTGTTGACCTTCTCCCTGTAGGCGATTTTGCTTGGTATGATCACGTATTGAATATTTCATTACTTGTCGGCGCTATTCCTAGTCGTCACAAAAATAATGAGCCGGTAAATCTTGATACTGTATTTCGGATTGGTAGGGGGCGAGCACCTAGCGGCTGTGCGTGTGCTGCCAGTGAAATGACAAAATGGTTCAACACTAATTATCATTACATCGTCCCTGAGTTAACACAAACGCAGGACTTTGCTCTGACTTGGACGGAGTTATTTACTCAAGTAGAGGAAGCACAATTACTTGGCTACCAAGCAAAACCCGTATTGGTCGGCCCGGTAACCTATCTCTACTTAGCTAAATGCGTTGGTCAAGAGTTTGATAAATTGGCTTTATTAGATAAGTTATTGATTGTATATCAGCAGGTACTCGGCAAGCTTGCAGAGCAAGGCGTTGAGTGGGTACAAATTGATGAACCTATTTTAGCATTGGAAATCGACGATGTTTATCGCAACGCGCTGCGCCGAAGCTTTGATGCGTTGAACGGCCAAGGAGTAAAAGTGTTATTGGCCAGTTATTTTGACTCCGTACAAGCGCATCTTGAAGATATCCAGTCTTACCCCGTAGAAGGCGTACATTTTGACTGCATAGCGGCAAACTATGACTTGGCCGTGTTAGGTGAAGTAGTTGGGCAAGATAGTGTACTGTCCCTCGGGATTGTGAATGGTCGTAACATTTGGCGCTCGGATCTCGAAGGCGCATACCAGCAACTTGCTCAGGTTCATGAACGTCGTGGTGATAATCTCTGGCTTGCTCCTTCATGCTCATTATTGCACACGCCAGTCGACTTAGAGCAAGAGCAACAGCTTGACAGTGAATTAAAGTCTTGGCTCGCATTTGCCAAACAAAAAGGGCAAGAGCTGGCATTATTGAAAAATGCATTGGAACAACGTGATATTACCCAGTTGGTCGAATATTCTAAGCCTGTAAAAGCGCGCTTGACCTCTACTCGCGTGAATAATAGCGAGGTACAACAGCGTGTTTCAGCGCTTACAGCAAAAGATGGTCAACGCAATAGTGAATTCGCGATCAGAATTAAAAAACAAGCACAGTCGCTAAATTTACCCCTATTGCCAACCACAACGATCGGCTCCTTCCCACAAACTCAAGCTATTCGTAAGGCACGGCGTGATTATAAGGCGGGTATCTTGAATGCTGATGCTTATCATAGCCAGATGGAAGCGGAGATCCGTTATGCCGTTGAAGAACAAGAAGCGCTTAACTTAGATGTGTTTGTACATGGTGAAGCGGAGCGCAATGACATGGTTGAGTATTTTGGTGAATTACTCGAAGGTTTTGCCTTTACTCAGTTTGGCTGGGTGCAAAGTTATGGTTCACGCTGTGTTAAACCCCCTGTGATTTGGGGAGATGTTTCGCGTGCAGCACCAATGACAGTTAATTGGACGAGTTATGCACAGAGCTTAACCAAAAAACCGATGAAGGGTATGCTAACAGGGCCTGTGACTATTTTATTTTGGTCGTTTGTCAGAGATGACTTAGACAAGCCAAGCATCGCGAATCAAATTGCACTAGCACTGAGAGATGAAGTCGTGGATTTGCAAAATGCAGGGATTAAGGTGATCCAAATCGATGAACCTGCATTTAGAGAGGGGATGCCACTCAAAGCCAGTCAGTGGCAAACCTACTTAGCTTGGGCGGCGTATGCGTTTAGGGTATCCGCAAGTGGTGTGAATGACGAAACACAGATCCATACGCATATGTGTTATTCGGAGTTTAACGATATTATCGCCGCCATTGCAGATATGGATGCAGACGTGATCACGATTGAAACGTCACGTTCAAATATGGCGTTACTCGACGCCTTTGAACATTTTGACTACCCCAATGACATCGGGCCTGGCGTTTATGATATTCATACGCCAAACGTCCCTGAGATGGCATGGATAAAAGATTTAATTCACAAAGCAGCGAAGAAAATTCCAGTAGAAAGATTATGGGTGAATCCAGATTGTGGGCTTAAAACTCGAGGATGGCCAGAAACCCGAGCCGCACTTGAGAATATGGTGACAGCGACCAAGGAGCTCAGAAGCGAATTAGGGAAAAGTTAATCTAAAAAGTCCACATACCTCATTGTTTATATACAATGAGGTGTTTGCTAGTTTCTACTCAGTAAAAATGCCATCGCTTGATCTGCGGCTAATGGTTTAGAAACAATATAACCTTGACCAAATTGACAGCCTTTTTGCTTTAATAGCTGCCACTGGGTTTCGAGCTCGATACCTTCAGCGACAACGGTCAGATTAAGTGATTGCGCAAGTTTCAAAATCGCATCAACTAGGGGGTTCTCTCTTTCAGTTAGTTGGTCAATGAAACTCTTATCAATCTTAAGCACATGAATAGGCAGCTGGTGCAAATAACCTAATGCAGAGTAACCCGTACCAAAGTCGTCAAGATAAAGCTTCACTCCAAGGGATTCTAATCCCTGAATAATTTTGGTTGCGAGGGCTAGGTTCGCGATCAATCCAGATTCTGTGATTTCCAAACATAAAGAACCAGGTGTAAGCTCATAGCGATGATAAAGTTGCTGAATTGTATCTACGAACTCTAAGCTTGCGAAATGTCGCGATGAAACATTTACGGTAATACGAATCTTTGGCTGCTTTTGCGCTTTCCAGCGTTTGAGTTGTTTGGCTGCTAATTCCAGCAAATGTAAGTCAAGCTCAATGATCTGTCCGGTTTGCTCTGCAATCGGAATAAAAGCATCTGGAGACACTAGACCATTTTTGGGGTGAAACCAACGGACGAGGGCTTCAAAGCTAACAATAGTGCCTGTCGTTAGGGAAAATATCGGCTGATAATACAGCGAAAATTCATTGTTTTTTATGCCATGCTGCAGATCATTTTCAATATCGGCCTGCTGTTTTAAGCGTTTGCGCATGGCGTTATTAAAATAACATACTTGACCTCGGCCCAAAGATTTTGCTTCGTACATTGCCGCATCTGCTTGTTGCAGTAAATTAATTGCGCTATCGGATTCGTTATCAGTGAATGCAACGCCAATACTGCCAGAAGCTTGTAGAACATGGCCATCTATATGAAGAGGCTTGGTTATGGCGGTGGTGATCCTATTAAGAAGCAGAGTGACTTGTTGCCGGTCTTGGACGTTTTCCATAAAAATCGCAAACTCATCCCCCCCGAGCCGCGCAAAGGTGTCGGTTTTGCGAATGCAGCCATTTATCATCTCAACAATAGCAATTAAGAAATGGTCGCCAACATCGTGGCCAAGTGAGTCATTAATGCTTTTAAATCTGTCTAAATCGAGATAGATCAGGCAGTGCAAATTAGAGGACTCCACTCGCGCTAGCCTCAAAATAGCATGTTTGATCCGCTCTAATAATAAATAGCGATTGGCTAGACCTGTTAAATCATCGTGTAAAGCTCTATGTTCTAGTGCCTGCCTTGAAAGCTGCCGATCTATGGCCATGCTGACTTGACGACTTATATAAGTCAGAATAGATAAATCATGACTCACGAAAGCTTGGTCGTTATTATAGCTTTGCAGCACAATCACGCCCTGATATTGATCATTAACCAAAAATGGTACGCCTAACCAAGAGCGTGGCGAGCGACCCACCATCTTAAAATCACCCCGCGTAATGTGCGCTCTAAATTGATCGTTATCGCATAGCAGAGGTCGTTGGTTCTTCAGAATATAGTAGGATGCAGTATGCTTAATCTGATCTTTTGATACTTTTTGGTGAGCATTACACTTTTCGCCTCCCTCAATCAAATAATCGATTTCTAAAATATCCTGTTGAGTATCATAAAGGCCAATAAAGAAATTCTCGGCGCAAAGCTGAGAGGCAATGATTTTATATAAGTCATCATAAAAAGCTTCAAGGTTCTCAAAGCGGTAAGTGATGTTCGCAATTTTCAGTAGTGATTTTTCTAAATTCTGCGCTTGGTGCAACTGGGTAATCGTGGTTTGGAGGTTTTCTAAGGTGCGTAATTGATGGATTTTGGCGCTGAGTAAATGTGCGACCGTTGATAATATCTGTAAATGCGCGGAGGTAAAATAATCAGACTCAGGGTGTTCACAGTCAATAACACCGATCAAGTGGCCATCATACTCAAGTGGTACACATAGCTCTGACATGGCTGGCCGTAAATCAGCAATATACATTGGGTGAGAGGCGACGTTCCCAGAAATAAAGGGCGCTCTAGTCGTTGCAACTTGCCCGGTAATACCTGAACCAATCTTTATCTTAGTTTGCTCAACACGATAATCCCCATTAGCATGGCAAACGCCCATACTTGCAGCGACTTCTAAATACTCTTGATAAGGGTCAGCAAGGTAGATAACACAATCTACAAATCCAAGTCGATTAACGACCTGTGTTGTAACGTATTCAAATAATTCGTCAAGTTTGGTTAGATGCAGCAGCGACGAGGAAAACTGGTTAATGATGCTAAGCTGCTCAGTTTTTGATTCTAATTTTTGGTTCTCAGATAGCATACATATTTCTCATGAAAAGATGCTACTAAGTTAACTTAAATTGTATATATTTACCAATGTTGTGAAAAATGAAAACGAGCTAAAAGTAAACTGACAAAATGAAATAATCTGCGCTTGGCCTGAAAAACTTTACTAACACCCATGCGCAGCCTATGATCGGGCAAATTCAGCAGTGGAAGAGAGCAATGACGAGCAAACAAACGCTAACGATTACACGACCAGATGATTGGCATGTGCACCTACGTGATGGTGATGTCTTGGTCGATACGGTAAGAGATATTAGTCGCTACATGGGCCGTGCGATTATCATGCCAAACCTAGTACCACCAGCAACTTGCACAGAGACTGCTTTGGCTTACCGTGACCGCATTATGGCCGCTAATCCTCAAGGTAACTTTCAGCCGCTAATGGTGTTATATCTCACAGATAACACGACTCCTGAAGAAATCAAAAAAGCGAAAGCAACCGGTCATATCGTTGCAGCTAAGTTGTATCCAGCCGGCGCAACAACAAACTCAGCATCGGGCGTAACGGATATTGAAAATGTATATCCAGCGCTTGAAGCGATGCAAGAAGTTGGCATGTTGCTACTCGTACACGGTGAAGTGACGGACTCTTCTATTGATATCTTTGATAGAGAAAAAGTGTTCCTTGAGACGAAATTATCCAAAGTCGTTGATAACTTCCCAACGTTAAAAATTGTACTCGAACATATCACGACAAAAGACGCTGTTGATTTTGTTAATCAAGCGCCTGACAACGTTGCCGCAACTATCACAGCCCATCACTTGCTTTATAACCGCAATCATATGTTGGCTGGTGGCATTCGCCCTCACTATTATTGTTTACCTATCTTAAAGCGCAATACGCATCAACAAGCATTAATTGAAGCGGCGACAAGCGGAAGTAAAAAATTCTTCTTGGGTACTGACTCAGCCCCTCATGCGAAAGATAAAAAAGAAGCTGCATGTGGTTGTGCTGGGGCGTATACCGCACATGCTGCAATTGAGCTCTATGCAGAGGCATTTGAAGATGCAAACGCACTTGATAAGTTAGAAGGCTTTGCTAGTCACTTTGGTCCAGATTTTTATGACCTGCCGCGCAATACGGACACCATTACGCTGACTAAGTCTCCGTGGCAAGTGCCCGATTCATATAAATTAGGTGAAGGAACGGTTGTTCCGATTAAAGCAAGTGCGACAATTGATTGGAAAGTTGAATAAGAGTTAAAT
>NZ_JAKEVK010000115.1:0-14237 GCF_022398435.1 Pseudoalteromonas sp. Isolate6
ACATTTGGTTACACATGTTTGGAACGTTTTTAAATTGCCTGATATAGAAACTAATAATGAGTTTTTATGTTAATCAGACTATAAACCAAGGAAATTGAAATTGGATCTTTTTTTGACCTAAACGCCGATTTTGTCTTAGTGCAAACCGAAATTTTATTATCACTTTTTGTAGAGCGCTCCTATTCTGAACGAGTGTTTCACAAACTATTAACCCCTATAGGGAAACAAAAAAGGGTCGTCACAAAGTCATGCGTCATGGAGCAGCAAGGGACGTCGTGGCTTTACAAATTATAAAAAACTTGGAGATAGGAATGGCCAATAATAATAACAGACGCCACGTGACAGGAAGGTCACGGCAATTTAGCAAGTCTGCGCTGGTCCTCGCTATGTTATCAGCTACTAACTGGGCAATGGCTGAAGAAACTGAAAAAGAGGAAGCGCAGGAAATCGAAACGATTGAGGTGCGCGGGATCCGCGCATCTATGGCCGAAAACTTGGCGATTAAGCGTTTATCAAACGCGATTGTGGATGCCATTACAGCAGAAGATATTGGCAAGTTTCCCGATAAAAATGTGGCGGATTCACTGCAACGCGTACCCGGTGTGGTGATTTCTCGTAGTGGCGGGGAAGGGGAAAACGTCAGTATTCGTGGCCTTTCCTCTGATCTTACTTTTACGCAGTTAAACGGCAATTTTATCGCTTCTTCTCCGGGCTCGCCGTCGCGCTCTTTTAGTTACTCTTTGTTGCCTTCTACCATGGTGCAATCGGTTGAAGTGTTTAAGTCTTCTGAAGCGCGTTTAGATGAAGGTGGGGTCGGCGGCACGGTTATTCTACACAGCCGTAAACCTTTGGATATGGAGGCAAATTCTGGGGCGTTGAATGTTGAATATACCTACGCTGATGTGACTGAAGAGTACGAGCCTAATTTTAGCGGCGTTTATTCTTGGAAAAACGAAGAAGAAACCTTTGGCTTGCTAGTGGGTTATACCAAACAAGACCGCACCAACCGCTCTTTAGGCGGTGATATGTCGGGCGGTGGCGGTTGGCGTTGGGCAACAAGTTCAGACTTGCCAGCAACGGACACGGCGGGCAATGTGATTGCCGATAGTACACGTCGATTTGCAGCGTTAGAAGATGCTTATGGTAACGTTTATGATGGTGTTTGGGCACCGCAAGTTGCAGGTGTTGGGGTAACCAAAGAAAAACGTGAACGTCAGGGGTTACAAGCCACCATTCAATGGCGTCCAATAGATGATTTATCTTTAACATTCAATCATTTTCATTTTGAGCTTGGGCAAAACCGCACCACGTCACAAATGTGGATCCCAGAGTGGAAGTACAACCCAGATTATCTTACCGGTATTACCCTAGACGAAACCGGTACGATTGTAACAGGCATGGATTTTACCAGTGGCGCTGGTGGCACTGAAGGGAATCTTGAATTCCCCTGGATCATTGGTAGTTATACGGTAGAAAAGGATACCTCGGATACCTACGACTTTGCCTTTGAATATGCTGGTGACTTATATGATTTGCGCGGTAAATTTGGTCACACTGAAGCCAGCGGTGGCCCTTCAGAATCTTGGAGCGCGGCGTATAAAAGCGGCCAACCTGCGAGTCGCAGCGACTCAGGCCAGGTTGAAAACGCCGCTTCATTTGCAGGGTGGCGATTAGGTGACAGAGTGTCGTTGTACGCCGATCCCGCTTTGCTGTCTAACCTTCAGGCTGGTATTGCCGGCGATCCCGATCCGGGTTCGACAGGTTCAAGCTTTGTCGTCAGTGACTTAGAAGAGGACTATGCTCAGTTAGACCTTGATTATCGCGTCGGGTACGGCATCGTTGATACGCTGCGTGTCGGTGCTAAATATCGTAAAGCGACATTGCATCGCGAAACTAACAACACCTTCTTCATCACTCAAGATGGGGCTGACAGAATTGCCAGTGGCGAGCTTGATCCATTCAGTCAAGGTGCCATTGATGAGGTGTCTTATCAGTGGATTGGTGGTATGCCAAAACTGGAAGATATTTTGAATGCAACGTCTGAACAAAATATCCCAGGCGGTTTTGAAGTAAATACCATGCCAACGATCAATTGGGATCGATACCGCGAAATCGTGACCAGTGAATATGTTAAGCACACGCGCCGTGAGCCTGATTTTGTGTTCGACATAGAAGAAGAGATCATGGCCGCCTATCTACAAGCCGATTTTTCTTTTGGAGATTTTAGAGGAAACATCGGGGTACGCTATGTCGAGACTGAAACGCAGATTATGTCATCGGATAAAATTAACTACTTTTTAGATGACATTGATGATGTCACCGAAGAGGATATCTTAGGTGATGAGCGCCTTATTGACGTTGAAACCACCACCGTGCGTACCGTAACCGACTCGCAATTTTTGCCTAGCTTCAATATTGTCTGGGATGCCAGCGACAATCTTGTTATACGAGGTGCTATCGCCAAAACGATGTCTCGAGCTCCGTTCAACGACATGGGAGCGCCCGAGCAGTTAACCTTTATCTCTCAAGAATGGGCAGACGACAGGCTCGAGTTTAGGGGGAACCCTGTGGAGCCAGGATGGAGTGGCTCAGGGGGTAACAAGGCCCTAAAACCATTTGAATCGGTACAGATGGATTTATCTGCTGAGTATTATTATGGCGAAGGATCTGCGGTTGGGATTGCAGTATTCAATAAAGACGTAGATAACTTTATCGTGCCCTTGATCATTACCTCAGTAAGGCCATTTGAAGGCTTTGATAACCCTTTTACCGGTGTTGAAATTGTGCCACCGGGTGATATTACCGTCACGCCGTTTACCACCACCGCCAATGGTACAAACGCAACCTCTCGGGGAATAGAGCTGTTTGCACAACATGCATTCGATAATGGCTTTGGTCTCAACGTTAACTACACCCTAAACGATACCAATCAGGCAGACATTAGCGTAGACGGTGAAAAGGTCGGTGAGTCTGCACTTGTCGGTAGTGCAGATAATCAATTTAACTTCTCCGCCTATTACGAGAATGACACTTTCAGTGTCAGGGCATCATATAACCGTCGAGGAGAAACCGCTCTGGGGCTTGCGGACGGGCTCACTGTATATCAGGAACCATACCAACAAGTTGATGTGAACGCTTCTTATAACTTGATGGAAAACTTGATCCTAACCGCGTCTGTGATCAACTTAACCAAAGAAGAACCGAGAACCTTTTATGGTGAAGACTCTAAAGCGAGGTTGCGCAGCAGCAGTTACACCGGCCAGCGCTACTATGCTGGGATCACCTATCGATTTTAACTTTGGCGACAACCATAAAGTAATGCAAACAGGGTGAAGTCGTGTTAGCACAACGAGAAATAATATCACGGCTTATCACCTGCTTGTGGTGCGTTTATATCAACCTAGTCACATAAGTTGGTTGATATGTAAGAAGGGATAAATATGAAAACGTTAAATAAAATAAGAAATGCAATCCCGCTCATTGCCGTTAGCAGTTTATTGGCTGCATGTGGCGGCGGGAGCGATGATCCAAAAGTTGAAGAAGTGCCAGTAACCCCCGCTGTGACGACGGCTGAAGTATCAGGTTCAGTGATAAAAGGCGCGTTGAGTCAAGCCCGCATTTCGGTGACGGCGCTCAATGGCTCTAGCATGATGATGGATGAGAATTCGGCAACCAGTCAAACGGGGGAGTTGTTTATAGAACTGACGGGGAAAGCCGGGTTTGGTATTAATTCTACCATTAAAGTGACCGCCACAACGAGCGAAGGCTCGCAGATGCGTTGCGACGCGAGTCGCTGTGGCTCAGTAGGAATTGGGGAGCAGGTAAGTGGCGATTACATTGCTGGTGTGACTTTGGCTACCTTGAGTCATGTTGCCGTGCCGTTTGGTTCAAATGCCGATGGTAGTGCTGATGCTACCTTACAAATCAACGCCTTGACGACACTAGCAACCATGCTGGTGGAGCAGCAGATTGCCGAGGGGCGTAATGTCTCTACGCCCGAATTAATGGCACTGGCAAAAGCCCAGATGTCTGCGTTATTGCTTCGAGCTCTTGGCTGGCAAACAGGGAACACTAATGTTTTTGAGTTACCTGTGGTTAGCGCTGATCAATTAACGAATTTTGAATTAGGGGAAACTTGCACAACCTCTGACTCTGGTGAGCAAAGTTGCGAGATGACGTATGTTGCCGACAGTGTGCAAAAGCTTTCCCTATTCAATGCTGCATTTGCACAGTTTGACGAGCAAGGCTCCTTACAAGGTGTTTTAAGCGACTCTGCTAGCAATCTTAGCGCCGCACTTGGCGGTGATGAAGCTGCACTTGAAGCGCTTCGATTGCCAATCTACAACGCGCTGCAAGCTCACCCATTAACGACGCAGCTAGGTCTCAGTGCCGATAGTATCATGGACTTAGCACTACCACTATTTGATGAGCCGGTATCCACCGGACCCATGCAGCAAGTCGTGACATCAGGTGCCACTATTACAGCAAGAAATGCGATTAGTGACGCCGAGAGTGCAGACAAAGCATTTGATGGCGATCCGCAAACTAAATGGCTTGACCACAATGATTGGCAGGGGCCACCGACAGAGGAAGCACCATCTTGGATCCAAGTGGATTTTCCCACTCAACAAGCAATTAGCGGTGTTTACATTACCAGTGCTAATGATGCCCCAGAGCGAGATCCAGAAAACTTCTCGTTATTAGCTTCTAACGATGAGGGCGCGAGTTGGATTAATTTGAGCAATGTGGTTGGGGCGTCGTTTGAAGCGCGCTTTGAACGTCAAGGCTTTGTATTTGGTAATGCGCAAAAATATACAAGCTACCGAATTGCAGTGACAAAAAACAAAAATAACGATGGTTTACTGCAAATTGGAGAAATTCAATTTGTTGGGCCGGTTTATCCGAGCGTTGACCATACGGATACTGAGACGTTTGCGGTCACGGCAAGCAACAGTATTGGTGAGGCAGAAAACCAAGGTAAGGCATTTGATAACGACCCAACCACTAAGTGGCTGGATCATAATGATTGGCAAGGCCCACCTACCGTCGAAGCGCCTTCATGGGTCCAAGTAGATTTTAATGAGGCGGTGGCGGTTAATCAGCTTGCGATAACGAGCGCCAATGATGCTCCAGAGCGAGATCCAGAGAACTTTGCTTTATTTGGCTCTAACGATAACGGAGTTACATGGCAGCGGTTGAGTAATTGGGTTGGTGAATCTTTTGAAGCAAGAGGAGAGCGCCAAAGCTTTGCGGTAGCGAATCAATTGCCATATCAAAGCTATCGCCTTGAGATAACCAAGAACAAAAATAATGATGGTTTGATGCAGCTTGCTGAGATTGAATTAATCGGCCCAGAAATCTCTGGATTAGATCATGCACAAGTTCAAGGTGCGAGTTACACGGCGCGTTTTAGTATTAGTGATTCAGAGAGCGCAGCGCAAGCATTTGATAAAAATGTTGAAACTAAGTGGCTCGATCACAACGATTGGCAGGGGCCTCCTACTGTTGAAAATCCAGCTTGGGTTCAAGTTAGCTTGCCACAGGCACAGGCGGTAAATACTTTGTACATTACCAGTGCCAATGATGCGCCGGAGCGTGACCCTGAAAACTTCCAACTTTTGGCATCTCACGATGGGGAAGTATGGCAAGTATTAAATACTTGGGTAGGGGAGTCGTTTGAATCGCGTTTTGAACGTCGAGCCTTTGCGTTTGCTAATGGCTTGGCTTACACACATTATCGCTTGTCTATCAGTAAAAATGCGAATAATGATGGGTTAGTGCAAATAGCCGAAATTGAACTCGCTGGACCTCAGTATGCACTTGAAGACTTGTCTGACTTGGCTGGAACAAGCTTTTCCGCGCGTAATCGTATTGGAGATGCGGAAAGTGAACAAAAAGCGTTTGATAATGATATCGAGACAAAATGGCTAGATCATAATGAATGGCAAGGCCCGCCAACAGAGGAATCACCATCTTGGATCCAAGCTGATTTTACTGCGTCACAGATTGTGAGTGGTTTGGCTATCACCAGTGCCAATGATGCGCCAGAACGCGATCCCGAAAACTTTCAGTTACTGGGATCTAATGATGGCGGTGAGACGTGGACAGAAGTCGCGGTTTGGGTAGGTGAGAGCTGGGATGAACGCTTACAACGAAGAGTGTTTACTTTCTCCAATGCTTTTGCCTATAGCAGTTATCGTCTAAACATTAGCAAAAATGCGAATAACGATGGCTTAGTACAGATCTCAGAAATTGAGCTCCTTGGTCTTAGCGGCGAATAGCCTGAATTAAATAAATCTCAACCAAAAAAGCCAGAGTGCAATTTGCGCTCTGGCTTTTTATTTTTCTCAATGAGAGTGACTTAGTATGATCTATTATAATACATCTACGGCTTGCAAAGACTCGCTCTGGTAGCAGCCCAATAAGCGTACAAACTGGGTATGATCTTTTAACTCTTCAAGTGCCACTTGGACTTGTGAGTCTGCAATATTGGCAAGCAAATCTACATAAAAGACTTCTTCCCAAGGGTTACCAGGTACTGGGCGTGACTCCAACTTAACCATATTGATATTGTGCTGTTTAAATACCATTAGTGCGTCGGCAAGTGAGCCTACTTGCTGTTTGGTAGCCATAATTAAACTGGTTTTAGTTGGGATTTGAGTGGACACTTGAAGTGCTTTTCTTGCTACTACAATAAAACGGCTATGGTTTTCGGTCTGATTCGCAAGGCCTGATTTCACCACTTCTAGGCCCATATTCTTACCGGCCTGTGCAGATCCAATCGCGGCACTGTTTGGGTGCTCTGCTGCTTGCTTTAATGCACTAGAGGTCGAGTCGCAAGTTTCATGCTGAATATCCCCAAGGCCTTGAATAAAACGGCTGCACTGGGCAAAAGGTTGAGGGTGCGCATAAATTTTGTCGATCGCTTGTAATTCTGTGTCTGGTAAAGCTAGGAGGCAATGCTCAACGGTATGCGTTACTTCGCCCACAATGGATACTTGCGCATGTTGCAATAAATCGAACACTTCGTTGATGCTGCCTGAGCTGGTATTTTCAATAGGTAAGATACCAAAGTCCGCTTGGCCTTTCTCTACCTGCTCGGTGATTTGCTCAAAGCTTTGGCAACCCATTTCCACAAGCTTTCCGGGACGACGGCTAAAATATTTATGGCATGCTAGTTGGCTGTAAGACCCTTGCCCGCCAAGGTAAGCAACGCGATGAGTATCACCTACGGTATCGGGGTTTAAGTTCTTTTGCAGCATGGCTTGCTGGTTTAGTACAGAGTCTTCTAAAATAGTTTGGAAAACGCTATTTATATAAAATGCATCCAGACCCAAAGATTTACCATAACGGATCAGTTTCTCTAGCAGTGCCTGTTCACGCGCTTCATCACGGATTGGCTTATTGTTGGCAATTTTATACTCCAGCACGCCGTGACTGATACGGCGTCGTTTTGCCAGTAGAATTAATAACTCTGAATCTATCTCATTGATGTCATGTCTAAGGGCATCCAATGTGTTTTGTGTCATAGGTCCTCACTCCCATTTAGCCAAAAAAAAGCCTCCCGAAGTTGGGAGGCTTAGCTATTCTTTTTCACTCGCGAACAGTCAAGCCTCCTCACCTAAAGAAGCCAAAAAAGAAATATGTGTTGCGTGTGATGAAATTCATTTTTTCAAACCTTACTTTGAAATTGAATACATTATTAGCATAGAACTAAACGATAAAACAAGTACTACTTTGGATGAGTGGGCAAAAAAACAGACCTGTCTAGTAGATGGTCATACCTTCCTCGGTGCTTTAAGTAGGTTAATCAAACGTAACTTATTGGCGAGTCGAAAAATATTCTGGTATATTCAGGCAACACCACCACTGTAAATAGAAGAATAGGTTAACTTGTGGGCAATCGTCGTCCCCCATCAAGATATGGTGCAAGCTCTTTAAGTGTAAAGCTGTCGATGCTGATTTCGGCTGTGTGTCTGATCGCGGGCGTTTTTGCAGCAGCATTGATGCTAAAATCTGAAGAAAAGCAGTTAATCTATGAAGAGTATGATGAACTCAGGCGTTTTAGTGGGCAGGTGAACAATCAGTTTTCAAATTACCTTAATCTTAAAGCTAACTTGGCCGAACAAGCCAACTCAGTGGTTTCCAAACATCTACTATACGGCGTTCATGATTTATCTGGCGCACAAGCTCGCGTCGACAAGCGTGGCGAAAATTTAGCGAGCACGGCTAAAAACGGCCTCTCTGCAGCTATGTATACCGGCGATTTAAAGTTACAGTCAGTGCAAAAGTTGTTTTCTGAATCAGAATTGCTCTGGAATATTCTTGCGCCTCCACTTTTACAGGATTTTTTTAATTTTTACCTGTCTACAAGTGACGGTTTTGTTCGTGTTGCGCCTCCAAATGCTTTATTAGCGAAAGATCCAAGGCTGGTAAATAATCAGCTTCATAACTTGCCTGTTTTACATGCTGAACAAAACCCAACAAGGGAAGCTGTTTGGTCGGGCGTGTATTTTGATAGGGTTTGGAGCAAGTGGGTGGTGAGTATTTTGGTGCCTTTATACTTACATGACAAATACCTTGGATTAACGGGTAGCGACATAGAGCTGACCACTTTACTCGAAAAACTACCTAAATCTGATCACCAACAAGGATTTATCGTTTTTGATAAACAGGGGCGACTATTGGCGGCTCCTGGTCTGTTTAAAACCACAGCTGCGACCGGGCAGTTGTTAGATCACAGCAAATTACCTGAAGACTTGAGTAAAATAGTACAAACCGCACTCATTACTAAGCTGCCAAATATCCAAGATGAGTTTAGATATAAAGATAACTGGCATATTATGCACGTGACCCATATTGCCAAATTAGATTGGTATATTGGAATTTATAAGAAGCGGGCATCGGCTATCTCGGCCATTGAAGAGCTCAAAGTAAAGTTCTTTGGTTTGTTTATTCTGTATGCCATTTTTGTAGCAATACTACTGCATCAGGTTTTATACCAATTAGTGCTCAAACGCATTAATGCGCTCGTTAAAGCGGTAAAGGGATTTGGTCGAGGGCAATGGGATACACCAACTTTACCACATACCGATGATGAAATTGGGCAGTTAAATGCCTCATTTAACGACATGAGTGTGGAAATTAAGCAGCTTGTAAATGGTCTAAATCAACGCATTACAGAAAAAGAAATTGCTGAAAAGGCGGCAAACCGCTTGTCGAAAGCCGTCGCTTTCTCCGGCACAGGCGTTGTGTTGACCAATGAGCATTTTCAAATTGAGTACGTCAACCCAAAAATGCAGGAAATGACCGGCTTTGATGAGCAGCATTTTATTGGCTCTCCGCTTTTGAGTATTATTTCAAAAGACATGGCAATTCTCATTGATGATATCGATATTGACTTACGCAGCCGCAATTATTGGCGTGGTGATACCATGTTAGCGGGTAATAAAGAAGCGCCTATTTGGGTCAGTTTGAGTGTGTCACCTATCCGTGAAGAAGGTGGTGCAATTTCAAGTTATGTCGCCTCAGCACAAGATATTTCGTTTGTAAAAGAAAGCCAGCGAAAAATGGAAGAGTTGGCTTACTTTGATACCTTGACCGGGCTTGCCAACAGGACGTTTTTTAGGATGCAGTTGCGTAAATCTATGGCGCTTGCTGAACGTGGTCATTACGCCTTTGCTCTATTTTACTTTGACTTAGACGAGTTTAAACGCATCAATGATACCTTGGGGCATGACGCTGGCGACCGCTTATTACTTGAAGTCGCGACGAGATTGAAAAAGCGGCTCCGTGCAGAAGATACCATTGCTAGATTGGGCGGGGATGAGTTTGCGGTATTACTGAGTGGCATCAATGAGCGAGAAAACGCCATGGAGGTTGCCAATATCATTCAAAAAACATTGGCAGAGCCGATAAAACTGGGTAATAACGAAGTGATCGTCAGTGCGAGTATTGGTATCACGATGGCTCCATTTGACAGTAAAGAAGAAGAGCAGCTGCTAAAACATGCTGATTTGGCCATGTATCAGGCCAAAGCAAAGGGACGGAACACTTACCATTTCTATAGCCAAGATTTAGATGAAGCTGCTAACGAGCGCTTATACATAGAAAACGAGCTGCGTATAGCAATCAAAGCGCAACAATTTACTCTGTACTATCAGCCACAAGTCAATAGTGAAAGTGGAGAGGTCTTAGGTTATGAGGCGCTTATTCGTTGGTTCCACCCGAGTGAGGGAAACATTCCGCCAAGCAAGTTTATTCCGATCGCTGAAGCGACAGGCTTAATTGTAGAGCTTGGTGCATGGGTGTTAGAGGAAGCCTGTCATTTCTCTCGCCGTTTAAAAGCCGCAGGCAAGACAGCCAATATATCCATCAATCTTTCTGCGAGGCAGTTTAAAGACGCGCAACTGATCAGTACGTTGTCAGATATTATTGACAGGACAGGGATGGAGCCGACTCTATTGCACCTTGAACTAACAGAGAGCATGTTAATGGGAGATGTGGAAGCGGCCATCATACAGCTTAGAGATATTAAAGCACTTGGCGTTTCACTCTCCATTGACGACTTTGGTACCGGCTACTCTTCTTTGAGTTATATTAAACGTTTCCCAGTCGACATACTTAAAATTGACCGCTCTTTTGTAAAGGATATTCCCGAAGATCCGAATGATATGGAGATCACTGCTGCGATCATTGCAATGGCGCAAAAATTAAATTTGCAGGTTATTGCTGAAGGGGTGGAGACAGAGGCTCAAATGGCGTTCTTGGCTAAAAATAACTGTTATATCGTGCAAGGCTATTATTACAGTCCGCCGTTGAGTGAAGCCGAGATTTTGAGGTTTGCCCCGGCTATGTAGTTTTCTAGCCCCAAAGGTTGGGGCTACAAATTAGCCGCCTGCGATTTTCACTTTAAAGCCTTGACCTTCTAATAGTTGCTTAAGTTTTTCTCGGTCATCGCCTTGAATTTCAATTACGCCTTCTTTAACTGCGCCACCTTGACCCATTTTAGATTTAAGCGTTTTTGCCAATTTTTTTAGATCATGCTGTTCACTATCGATGCCAACAACAAGCATAACACCTTTGCCTTTACGCCCTTTAGTTTGTCTTTCAATACGAACGGCACCGTCTTTGAAAACTTTCCCTTGAACTTCTTGTTTTGGTTCTTTGGTGTCGATACGGCCTACATCTGTGGAGTACACAAGTCTTGATTCTGACATTGATTTTGGTCCTCTTGCGGGTTCTTTGCGGAGATCATAGCAAAAAGCAGATTAGATGTTTTTTATTTTTTGCTAAATGATTTTTAAGCGTTATATTTAAATTGGTGAGGGGAAACAAATTAAAATAATTTAGGAGCTTAATGATGAGCTTGAGTAAAAACGCTTCTGCTGACGGTAAAACACTGACCATTCAAATTAGGGGCAAGTTCGACTTCAATTTAGTACAATCGTTTCGTCAGGCATATGCGGAAGTAAATGATCAAACCGAAAAGGTTGTTGTAGACCTGCGTGAAACCGATTATATGGACAGCTCCGCTTTGGGTATGTTGTTAAATATGAAAAAAACGCTGGGAAGCTCTGTTTCTAGCATTCAAATTAGTAATTGTCGCCCACAACTAAAGAAAATCCTCCAGATCTCTCGTTTTGATAAGAAGTTTGATATTGACTAATTTTAGATAGATAAGACCCTCATGAATATCTTGGTAGTCGATGATCAGGTTTTAAATTGCAAGCTGCTTAAGGCAATGCTCGAGCAGCAGTTTTATACTGTTTTTTGTGCGAACAATGGTCGTGATGCGTTAAAGATTCTTGAAATTCAAGACATTGACATTGTGTTGTTGGATGTCATCATGCCTGTTATGGATGGCTTTGAGGCTGCGCCCAAAATAAAGCAATATGCTGGCGACGTATATTTGCCTATTATCTTTATCACCGCACTTGAAGATCAAAGCAGTTTTGAAAAATGCCTTGCTGTAGGAGGCGATGACTTCATTCACAAACCGTTCGATAAAGTTATCCTATCAGCCAAAATTAAAGCGCACGCAAGAACCCGCAGACTCAGTCAGCAAAGCAATGAGCAACGCCGACAGCTCGAATATCACTATAACCAGATAGAGCGGGAGCACGAGATTGTTGAGCACATATTTAGTAACGCGCTTGCACAACAGTCAGAATATCCTGAGATTTGCGAATATCATTTATCACCCGCGTCAATGTTTAATGGCGATATGTTTTTAATGGCTAAGAGCCCGATGGGAGGGTTTTATTGTTTACTCGGTGATTTTACCGGCCATGGCTTAGCCGCTGCAGTTGGCGCGCTTCCCGCTTCGCGCATTTTCTATACTATGGTGCAAAAAGGGATGGCGGTAAGTGATATCGCTGTTGAGCTCAATGCCGCCCTTAATGAGCTATTGCCTGGTCACATGTTTTGTGCTGCTGCAATCATAGAATTGAGTAGCTCAGGTAAAAGTATTTCTGCTTGGCTTGGTGGTTTGCCAGATTTATATTTGATTGATCAAAATGGCAGCCTTATTAAAACCATCGAAAGCCAACATATGGCGCTCGGCATATTAGAAATCAATGAATTTGAGCGTAATTTGCTGCATTTTGAAGTCAGTCCAAATCAACGCCTTGTGATGGCGACAGATGGCATTATCGAATCTGAGTCTGAGCAAGGCGAAATGTATGGCGAGCGACGGTTAAAGCGCTTATTAGCAAGTAGACAGCATATTTCCACTGAGCAGATTATCTCAGAAGTTCGTGACTTTTCTGGTCATACGGAACAGCAAGATGACTTAAGCATCGCGATTATTAATTGTGTTGCCAGTGAGTCAATAGCGTCTGCGCCTCACCACTACTCAAGCTTGCCGTTTAA
Source organism: Pseudoalteromonas sp. Isolate6 (assembly GCF_022398435.1). NCBI lineage: Bacteria > Pseudomonadati > Pseudomonadota > Gammaproteobacteria > Alteromonadales > Pseudoalteromonadaceae > Pseudoalteromonas > Pseudoalteromonas sp. Isolate6. The sequence goes on from NZ_JAKEVK010000115.1 coordinate 12,874, forward strand.
TATTTCGTTATCTTTAGATGCCAAGCAGATCAAAAGCACAGATCCTGTGCTTGAGCTGGTGGATTTACTTAGTGAGGTTGACGGTATTTCGGCACATCGCTCCAATATATTCTTGTTACTTTCTGAGGCTTATAATAACTCTTTAGACCACGGGGTGCTGGGACTAGATTCTGAAATTAAAAATAAAGAAGATGGCTTTTTTGAGTTTTATAGTCTGCGAGAGAGTGTTTTGAAAGAGTTGAAAGAAGCGCTCATTATTATTTCAGTGCGTTATAGCCCTGAAGAGTTAAAGTTATATTTCAATATTTGTGATTCAGGTAATGGTTTTGAATCAAGTGAGCGCAACAAAGCGAAACAAGAGCATAGTCATGGTAGGGGGGTTAGCTTGCTGAACGAAATAGCGCAAAGTGTTAGTTACAACAACGCAGGGAACGAAGTAGAAATGACTTATTCACTTACCTCTAAATCGATCTAAATTCCACTCAAACGTATTTTACTTTTACTTTTGCTTTAGGTTTACTATCTACTCGTATTGCCTTATGTACCTGTTTTTGAGTATTGGCAAGGTATAAAGAGCGTGGTAAAGTTGCATTAAATTTAGATGTTTAGATGGCTAAAATGTCAGATTATATTTCATTGAGTAGATTATCTATCCCCCGCGAATTGCTCTTGCTGCAATTAGAAAAACTAGATGCTTATATTGAGCAAAACTCAAGCCCTGCAGTGTGGTCATATCAGATCCCTGAGCTCGGTGAAGGTGGTGCTTGTAGCTTGTTTGGTCACCTTCAGGAGGCACCTTTTTTATTGAGTGACTATGTTGAAAAGAACACGGTGAATGAACAATCGCTTGCCAAACTGCAAACGATAGTGTCAGCGGTAGTTGAAGTTACAGGCGTTGACTGGTTTGGTATATATCAAGCAAGAGCGACAAATGAAGGCAAACAACTCCTCAAACTAGCTTACTCTGGGGCGCCGAGTAGACCGCTATTTCCAATAACGGAGGCCTTTGCCGCTACCTCAAATAATATCCAGACGGTCTTGAGTGCTAAAGCTCGGGTGATTAATGACATTCCTCATTATGTCGCCAGTGGAGGAGAGTACTACACTTGCGATCCTAAGGTTAAAGCAGAAACCTGTATGCCATTATTCGATGATGATCAAAACTGTATTGGAATTATTGATGCAGAAGCGTTCTCTGAGTCATTTTTCAGTGAAGAAATTTTAGCATTACTTGCAGCTGCGTGTGTGAGAATTCCTGAATATTTACCTGAATAACTATAGGCCCTAGTAATAGTGGGACTGTAAACTTAAAGCCTTTGCGGTGCTAACAAGTTTACAAAAATGAATAAAATTCTAGATAAATA
>NZ_JAKEVK010000116.1:0-14223 GCF_022398435.1 Pseudoalteromonas sp. Isolate6
AAATAAGGCAATTCAATATTTTATATGGGTAAATAAATCATGCGTTTAGATAGATTTACAAGCAAATTTCAAGCTGCGCTTTCTGATGCGCAGTCATTAGCGCTTGGGCGCGATCACCAATTTATTGAACCTGTTCATTTAATGTATGCTTTGCTCCAGCAGAGCGGCTCGAGTGTGCGCGCATTATTAGCACAAGCAGGTGTGAGCGCCGACGAGCTTAATACTAAGTTGTCACAAGCCATTGAAAAGCTATTTAAAGTAGAAGGTGTAGGTGGTGATGTACAGCTTTCAAATAACCTTATTTCACTGATCAATCTGTGTGATAAATATGCACAAAAGCGTAAAGATAAATACATCTCCAGCGAGTTATTTGTTTTTGCTGCATGCGAAGATAAAGGCCCACTAGGCGAGATTTTCAAAGCGCTTAACATCACCCAACCAAAGATTGAGCAAGCCATCAAGGCTATTCGAGGGGGTCAAAAAGTGGATGACCCTAATGCCGAAGACACTCGCCAAGCTCTTGAGAAATTTACCATCGATCTCACTGAGCGTGCTGAGCAAGGCAAGCTTGATCCGGTTATTGGCCGTGACGACGAAATTCGCCGCACTATTCAAGTGCTACAGCGCCGTACTAAAAACAACCCTGTACTTATCGGTGAACCGGGCGTTGGTAAAACTGCCATCGTTGAGGGGCTCGCGCAGCGTATTATCAACGGTGAAGTTCCAGAAGGTTTAAAAAGTAAGCGCGTACTATCGCTAGATATGGGTGCATTGGTGGCTGGAGCAAAATACCGTGGTGAATTCGAAGAGCGCCTAAAGTCGGTATTAAACGAGCTGGCTAAAGAAGAAGGCCAAGTTATTCTCTTTATTGATGAAATCCATACCATGGTGGGGGCGGGCAAAACCGATGGTGCAATGGATGCTGGCAATATGCTAAAACCCGCACTAGCCCGTGGTGAGCTTCACTGTGTGGGGGCGACCACGCTTGATGAGTATCGTCAGTATATTGAAAAGGACGCGGCACTCGAGCGTCGTTTCCAAAAAGTATTTGTTGCAGAGCCAACCGTAGAGGATACCATCGCGATTCTACGTGGCTTAAAAGAGCGTTACGAATTGCACCACTCAGTAGATATTACCGATCCTGCGATTGTCGCTGCGGCTAACTTGTCACATCGTTATATCTCAGATCGGCAACTTCCCGATAAAGCTATCGATTTGATAGATGAAGCTGGGTCTTCAATTCGGCTGCAAATTGACTCGAAACCGGAGCAGTTAGACAGACTAGAGCGCCGTATTATCCAACTAAAATTGGAAGATAATGCGCTGGCGAAAGAGAAGGACGAAGCGAGTCAAAAGCGTCGTACTGAGATGCAAACGCTCATCAATGAATTAGAAGCTGAGTATCGAGAGCTTGATGAAGTATGGAATGCAGAGAAGGCTTCATTACAAGGCACACAAGTGATTAAGGCTGAGCTTGAGCAAGCGCGCTTAGATCTAGAAGTTGCGCGTCGAGCAAGTGACTTGCAACGTATGTCTGAACTACAGTACGGTCGGATCCCTGAGCTTGAGCGAAAACTAGATCTTGCTTCTCAGGCTGAAATGCAGGAAATGAGTCTTTTAAAAAATCAGGTCGGTGAAGATGAAATTGCAGAAATTTTATCTCGCTGGACTGGGATCCCGGTCGCAAAAATGCTTCAAGGTGAGCGTGAAAAGTTACTGCAAATGGAAGACGAGCTTCATAAAAAAGTGATTGGTCAAGACGAAGCTGTTAATGCGGTTGCTAACGCTATCCGTCGCTCAAGAGCGGGGCTTGCAGATCCTAATCGCCCAATTGGTTCGTTCTTGTTCTTAGGTCCAACAGGGGTGGGTAAAACGGAGCTGACCAAAGCACTGGCCAACTTTATGTTTGATACGGAAGATGCCATGGTGCGCATTGATATGTCCGAATTTATGGAAAAGCACTCAGTTGCGCGCTTGGTTGGTGCTCCTCCTGGCTATGTTGGCTACGAAGAAGGTGGCTATTTGACAGAAGCGGTAAGGCGTCGTCCTTATTCTGTGATTTTGCTTGATGAAGTGGAAAAAGCGCATCCAGATGTATTTAACATCTTATTGCAAGTCTTGGACGATGGTCGCTTGACCGATGGCCAAGGCCGCACGGTTGATTTTAAAAATGCAGTGATCATTATGACCTCGAACTTAGGGTCGGATGTCATTCAAGAGCAAGCAGGAAATAACGACTACGCAGCACTCAAAGAGCGTGTTATGGGCGTGCTGGCTAGTCAGTTTAGACCTGAATTTATTAACCGTATTGATGAAACTGTGGTGTTCCACCCGCTTATCAATGAACACATTAAAGAAATTGCGAGTATCCAGTTAGACAGATTGAGTAAACGTTTAACTGAAAGAGGGTTTGCACTCGAGCTTAGTGATGCCGCGCTTGATAAAATCGCTGCAAGCGGGTTTGATCCTGTATATGGTGCTCGTCCTCTTAAACGAGCCGTACAACAATACATTGAAAACCCGTTGGCGCAGGACTTGCTGCAAGGTAAGTTTGTGACTGGTGATACCATTAAAGTCGAGGTGCTTGATGACCAGATAGTGTTCAATCACTAAATATAGCTAAACGCTCTTACAGCCATACTGTAAGAGCGTTTTTCCCTCCCATACCGTAAATTTCTTCAAACTCCTTACCCTTTCGCGTATTCTACAAAGATACCAAACTGTTTTCTAAGCAAGCCGCATATGATAAATAACTCAACCACTTATGGTATTTACGAATTTGGTGATAGCAGTCAACTGTGTAGCACCACTATTTCTTTGCCAACACTAACCTTAGGCCAAGTGCTGGTAAAAGTAAGCAGTACCAGTATTAATCCTATTGAAGTGAAAACCAGACAAGGTCTTGGTTATGTTGCAGCGCAAAAAAGCGCAGATGCCTTTTTGCCGCTCGGATATGATCTGTATGGTGAGGTGGTTGAGGTTTATGGCCCAGATAGCCAATTTAAAGTAGGCGACTTTGTCATCGGTATGATTGGATTTGCGAGTAACCCCGGGACCTATAGTGACTATACAGTGGCGCTTGAGTCAGAACTCATCAAGGTTTCTTTGCAAGAAAGTCCAGATATTGCAGGTCTTTGTCTTGCGGGTCTTACGGCAAAACAAGCGTTAGATAAATTCTCTAATCGTGATCGTCCATTATATGTATTGGCACCAACTGGTGGCGTGGGGCATTTAGCAATTCAACTAGCACAGCTCCAAGGGCGAAAAGTTATCGCGGTCTCCACCCGCCCTGAGCACGAATTGTTGTCGAAGCTCAAGGTAACGGCAATAAGTTATGACGAATTTTATCAGCACCAAGTTGAATGCGATTTACTGGACTTAATTGGTGGCGATATTGCATTACAGTGTGTCGACTCGATGAAGCCGGATTCGCACCTGGTGACCATTCCGAGCGTCACCAAAGAAATCGTCTGTGAGCGAGCCACGACAAGGGATGTAAGGGCTGAAGGTATGTTGGTTGCGAGTAATTTAGACGATCTTAAATATTTGTATCAGGCGTACCAAGCTGGCAAAATCAGCATCAACGTAAGTCATTACTTTGCGATGGCGGATATTGCGCAGGCTCATCACTGTATGGAAAGTGGTAAGCATGTTGGCAAAGTTATTATTAAGGCCTAAGTGTACTAAAAGTAGCCATATTTAAATTGATTGCTCGGTTTAAATCACTCATTTGATGAATACACTTGGTATAATTTGGTTTCGACCCCATAAACTTGAAATTGGCCTGTAGGTTCGAGGAAGAATTTTTGAAACAATTAGACTTAAACACTAAGCTGGACTTTTTGTCTGACGGCGCGCATCGCGGCGTTTTCAAAGGTATCAAAAGAGGTATCGAACGTGAGGCATTACGGATCCAAGGGTCGGGAAAAATAGCGAAAACACCGCATCCAGAAAAGACGGGCCATGCACTGACCAATGGTCATATTACCACTGATTTTTCTGAGTCGCTGCTCGAATTTATTACACCAGTGAGTGAAGATCCACAAGAGACATTAGCGCAACTTTCTGATCTACAGAAATTTACGTTGGCTAACATGGGTGATGAGTTACTGTGGCCTTTGTCGATGCCATGCTTTATTGAGGACGAAGAAGATATTGTCCTAGCGCAGTTTGGCACTTCTAATATCGGCAAAATGAAAACGCTATATCGTGAAGGGCTAAAAAATCGCTATGGTAGTATGATGCAGGCCATTGCGGGTGTGCACTTCAATATTTCGTTTCCAGAGACCGTATGGCAAAGCCTGCAAGTGATGTCTGAAGACGATAAACCTCAGCAATCATTTATCTCCCAACAGTATTTAGGCCTTATTCGTAACTTCAAGCGTGAAATGTGGCTGATAAGCTACCTGTTTGGCGCATCTCCTGCGCTTTGTCCGTCATTTTTGCAAGGCAAAAAGAGCGACTTGCCATTTAGTAAGCTAGAAAATGGCTCTATATACCTTGAATATGGCACCGCACTTAGACTGGGTGATTTAGGTTATACCAATAGCGCACAAAGTTCGCTTAAGGTGATGTATAACGATCTGGATGAGTATATTGCGGGCTTGCGACAAGCCATTCGTTGCCGCTCCGACTTATATCATGAAATTCCAGACTATCGAGCGGCAGAGCCAAAACAGCTGAATCGCAACATTTTACAGATTGAAAACGAGTTCTACTCGCCAATTAGACCAAAACGTAATGCCAAGTCTGGTGAAACCCCGACTCAGGCACTTGAACGTGGTGGTATTGAGTACATCGAAATTCGTGCGCTGGATGTTAACCCATTCGAGCATACTGGTGTGAGTCTTGAGCAAATCCACTTCCTAGATGTGTTCTTAACCTATTGTTTGTTAAAGCCAAGCCCTGAACTCTCGTTTGATGCGCAAAAGCTCGCTGGTAAGAATTTACATCAGGTGGTTAATCAAGGTCGCTGTACAGCACTTGAACTGAGTAAAGCGGGTGAGCCTGTGAGTGTGAAACAGTGGGGCACTGAGATTTTTACAGACTTACTTAAAGTTGCAAAAATGTTAGATGGGAGTACAGAAAAATCAGTCTATGTGGCAACAGTGGAAAAATTAATGTTGGCAATTGAAACGCCTGCACTTACTTTTTCTGGGCAGTTGCTATCTCAGCTGAAGAGTCGTACCTTAGAACAAGGTTCAATGGGCATTGAACTAGCGAACAAATATAAGCAGCTTCATCAAGATATCAAATACGGCTATTACGATGAAGATACGCTGAAGTCATTTGCACGTCAGTCTTTTGAAGATGAGGCAGCGGTTAGAGCGGCTGATTCTGTAGACTTTACTACTTTCCTTGACGATTATTTTTCAAGGGCATAATGCACAAGGCATAAAAAAGCGCAGCCATAAGGCTGCGCAAATAAATTTCAGGGATGAAACAATGCTAAACTGCTGCATTCATAAGTTCAGACCAATGCAAATTGTAAAAGTTCATTAGGTTTCGAAAAAAATGCAAAAAAAATTAATTTTAATTAGTCTCGTCGCTGTTTTATCCGGATGTGCTACCGCACCACCTAAACAACCTCATGATATTTGTAAGATTTTTGAGGAAAAAGAAGATTGGTATTATGACGCTCGTGATGCTCAAGATAAATGGGGCTCACCAAAGCATGTACTGATGAGCATGATGTACCAAGAAAGCTCCTTTCGTCACGATGCGGCGCCTCCAATGGAATATTTCCTATGGTTTATTCCTGTTGGCAGAGTGAGCTCTGCTTATGGTTACTCTCAAGCCAAAACTCCGACCTGGTCTGATTATATTCGTGAAACTGGAAACTCAGGTGCAGATCGCGATGACTTTGAAGACGCCATCGATTTTATGGCTTGGTTCGTATACAAAACTCACAAGGTAAACGGCGTGTCGAAATGGGACGCTTACGCACAATACCTCAATTATCATGAAGGTTGGGGCGGTTATCGTCGTGGTACATATAAGAATAAGAAATGGTTAATGCAAGTAGCAAATAAGGTAAAGCATCGTGCTGCGCGCTATGCCGTTCAACTTAAACGCTGTGAAGATGATTTAGATAAGAACTGGTTCGAGAGAATTTTTTCTTGAGTAAATTGCGGTGTTACTTTCAACACCGCAATTGAGTTTAGAGTTTAGCTTTTACTCGCTTAAGAGTTATACCAATTAGTCTTAATACTTGCTCAATTTGAAGGATCAAATCTGACGCTAACTGCGTCAAAAATTTCTCATTTAGAACAACTAAATAGTAAAATTTTTGCCTTGCCTATATGGATGTAGGTACCTTGGCGATAGCAGGACGCGGTAGCGGTGTTATCGACAAGATTTTCTTGCCTCAAAATAGACCACTTAATCAAGCTAATTGGTAGTAGAAGATATTTTCACCATCTTGATCATGTTTTCTTTGATCTCAATGACTTCCATCTTATAACCAGAAATCGTTAAGCCAAGAGGCGCATCTGGAATATCTTCAAGGTGCTCTACAATCAGACCGCTGAGAGTTTTAGGACCTTCGGTAGGTAAGTCCCAACTCATTTCTTTATTTAAGTCACGCACGTTTACACTGCCGTCAACCATAACTGAGCCATCACGCTGCATATTTACGTCTTCACTCGGCGCACGCGTCTGCGTGGTGGTAAAGTCACCAACGACTTCTTCAAGAATGTCTTCAAGCGTAACCAGACCTTGAATGTCACCATACTCGTCAACAACAAGACCAATACGTTCTTTGGCTTCTTGGAATTTGATCAGCTGTGTATTGAGTGAGGTATTCTCTGGCACATAGTAAATCTCTCTTACCGCACGTAGTAGTGACGGCTTATCAAACTGCTCTTTTGTTAGCAGGCGTAACGCATCACGAGCATGGATAAAACCAACCGCGTCATCAATTTGGTCACGGTAAAGTAGCACTCGGGTGTGCTGTGCATTCGTGAGCTGGCGAGCAATATCTTTCCACTCGTCATTGATATCTATCGCATTGATTTCACTACGTGGGATCATAATGTCTTCTACGGTCACGTGATCCAAGTCTAAGATAGAAGTGAGCATGTTTTGGTGGTTTGAGGGCAACATAGCGCTTGACTCATTTACCACGGTTTTTAATTCTTCTTTACTTAGGCTGTGCTCCTCAATCTCTTGTGGTGTGATCCCAACCAAACGCAACATACCATTGGTGATCCAGTTAGTCGCGACAACTAAAGGAAACAAGACCTTCAACAATACTTTTAGGATTACAGAGCTTGGGAAAGCGACTTTCTCAGGATATAAAGCCGCAAGAGTTTTAGGTGTGACTTCAGCGAAGATCAGGACCACGAGTGTGAGACCAAAGGTAGCAACTGCGATACCCATATCGCCATACAAACGTAATCCGATGATAGTTGCAACTTGCGCAGCGGCAATATTAACGAGGTTATTTCCGATCAGGATCAGGCCAATTAGTCTGTCAGGACGGTTAAGGAGGTTACTTACACGCTTCGCACCACGGTGATTTTCTTTTTCAAGATGGCGTAGACGAATACGGTTGATTGACATGATACCGGTTTCTGAACTAGAAAAATAAGCCGACATCAAAATGAGCACGCCGAGTATGATAAACAAGGCGCTGGTCGATATGTCTTCCAACAGTGGATCCCTTTTTTACTTACGAAAGAGTATTAAGCGTTAGTGAGTTACGATAGTCAAGTTAAAGTTTAAAACCTGCCTAAAATCACTTCTTGTATAAAGCGACTGCCAAAGTAACCTAAAGTCACGATGCCAGAAGCCGCTATGATGGAAATCACCACAGACTTACCGCGCCAGCCAAACTGCCTATGCCCGAAGGCGACGACGACATAGATAAGCCATGCAACGATAGATAAAATGGTTTTGTGAATAGTCTCTTTAGCGAACATACCGTCTAAAAAGTAAAAACCGGATGCCAATGCCAGCGTTAATAAACCTGTGCCTACAAATAACAGCTGATAAAGCTGCCTTTCTACTTGCATAAGTGGCGGTAGATGGCTGGTCATAATCGCCAAATCCCGTTGTTTTAAGCGTTTATCAATAAACATAAATTGAATGGCGTAGAGCGTGGCGATGATAAGTACGCAGTAAGCCAACAAAGAAAGTGAAATATGCAAAACGAGACCAACATCTATGTTTATTGTATGCATAATAATGTGGTGTGGAATAAACAGGCTTGCCAATAACAAAATGGCGGCAAAGCCATACACCACAGGCAGCAATAGTGTTGCAGGGAAGCGTAAAGATACGGTCGTTACGGAAACAACGATAACCCAACAGGTTAACAAGGCAACGTTGACGGTACTGAGATCTTGTCCTTGGTGCGTAAACACTGAATTCACCAACACTAGCATATGAGTCAAAATGGCGACAGTGCTTAATATTAATGTTTTCTTTTGATCTGGACCTTGTTTGTCAAATAAGCGCGATAAAACATGGCTGGTGGCCATGATGTAAAAGAGACAGGCGATTAATGACAAGCTAATAATCAACATAAAAATAAGTGCCTAATTTTTGCTTTCCTTTTTTAGCTATTGTATTTAAAGCCTCTGCGCTTGCATAGGGTTTTATTTCAATCCGTTAACTTATTCTTATTTTCGTTCAACGAAAGCGTAAAAAGCAGAACAATCTGCTTGAATACTGTATTAGTAGCTCGCATATCAGTATAATGCCCGACAATTTCGAGATTTTGGAACCGATACATGTTTGAAAACCTCCAAGAGCGTTTAGGAAAAACGCTTAAAAACATCAGTGGCCGTGGCCGACTAACTGAAGACAATATTAAAGAAACACTCCGTGAAGTACGCATGGCATTGCTTGAGGCTGACGTTGCCTTGCCGGTTGTGCGCGACTTTGTAAAACAAGTAAAAGAACGCGCGGTTGGTGTAGAAGTCACAAAGAGTCTGAGCCCAGGCCAGGTTTTCATCAAGATTGTTCGTGAAGAACTTGAAAAGTCGATGGGTGAGGCCAACGAAGAGCTGAACCTAAACGCGCAGCCGCCAGCTGTCGTCATGATGGCAGGTCTGCAAGGTGCGGGTAAAACCACCAGTGTTGGTAAGCTGGCTAAATTCCTTAAAGAGCGCAAAAAGAAATCTGTATTGGTGGTAAGTGCTGACGTTTATCGTCCAGCGGCTATCAAACAGCTTGAAACGTTAGCCGCTGAAGTTGACGTCGAGTTTTTCCCCAGTGATATTTCACAAAAACCGGTAGATATCGCAACGGGTGCTATTTCTCACGCGAAGAAAAAGTTCATTGATGTGGTGCTTGTGGATACCGCTGGTCGTTTGCACGTAGATGCAGACATGATGGACGAAATCAAAGATTTACACGCGGCGATTGACCCAATCGAAACCTTATTTGTCGTTGACTCAATGACAGGTCAGGATGCTGCAAATACAGCAAAAGCGTTCGATGAAGCGCTGCCACTCAGCGGTGTTATCTTAACTAAAACGGATGGTGATGCGCGCGGTGGTGCGGCGTTGTCTATTCGTCATATTACCGGTAAACCCATTAAGTTTATCGGTGTGGGTGAAAGAACGGATGCCTTAGAGCCATTCCACCCTGACCGTGTTGCATCTCGAATTCTCGGTATGGGCGATGTACTGTCGCTTATTGAAGAAGTCGAAATGAAAGTCGATAAAGACAAAGCCCAAAAAGTGGCTGAGAAGGTCTTTAAAGGCGATGGTTTTACACTGGAAGATTTTGCTGAGCAGCTGCGCCAGATGAAAAACATGGGCGGTATGATGTCAATGATGGAAAAGCTGCCTGGTATGTCAAACTTGCCGGATGCAGTAAAAGGTCAAGTAAATGATAAGACCTTTAACCAAATGGAAGCCATCATAAGCTCAATGACGCCAAAAGAGCGTGCACGTCCTGAAATCATCAAAGGCTCGCGTAAAAAGCGTATCGCTGCGGGTTCTGGTACGCAAGTACAAGACATTAATAAGTTGCTGAAGCAATTTACCCAAATGCAGAAGATGATGAAAAAGATGAAAGGCAAAGGCGGCATGATGAAAATGATGAAGAACATGAAAGGCATGATGCCGCCGGGCATGTTCGGTGGCGGTGGGCCTAAGTTCTAACACCGTTTTATAGTTTTTATAATGTGAAGGCAAGCCTTGGGGCTTGCCTTTTTGTTTACTTAGTTATTCTTAAAATTGGGCACTATTGGCCTAAAGTTTTCTGCTTTTTTAGGGTCGCCTGTACCAATGTACTGGGCTTCTTGTGGATAAGGGTAAACAGGGCGAGTGAAAAGAATATTGCCCTGCGGATCTTCTTTTTGTGTCATAAGCGCATCCGGGGCGTTACCGGTATCAAGCCAATGCACTAGCGCTGCGATGGCATCAAAGGTTTCAGCGCCAGGTCCCTCGATACCACAATGCACTAATCCTGGTGGCAAGAATAGCCGAGCAAAGTCGTAGGTGTTGTCTTTACCCATATAATTGATAACTGACTCATACCAATCAATAGTTGCATATGCGGGTATTGCAGCGTCTGACCATCCATGTAATACAATCATTTTGCCACCGCTATTTTTAAATCCAGTGAGATCAGGGTGATCGGCGTCCATAAAGCTTGAGATAGGTGAAAGCTCGCCAACCTCATTGTTATAAGAAAAGTCTCTCCAGTTGCCTTGATTGTATCTTTCTCGAGGAAAAGCCAAGTACTTTAAATACTCGGTTGCAGCATAATAGTGATAAGGCTTGATAAACGGTGCTTCAGGAAACAGCCAGCCTGTCCATTCAGGTTCGGAGCCATAGGGGAGGCCGCCATAAATAACGTTGCCTTGTTGATCGTAGGATGGTGCATATATTTCCTTAATTGCGTTGACTTGGCGAGGAGTCAGGCATGTACCCGTGGTGTTGTCGCTGCACAGGAGTGTTTGGGGGTCAAAATCGCAGCGTCTAGGATCGCTTATTAATCCATCAACTAAGCCATCTTTATAGTCACAAGCTTGCATGACGGCCTGCGAAATAAAGTCAGTATAGCTTGCATCGAGCAGTGCGTTATCGTTTTCATCCAAAATAGCTTTTGCATTATCCATGCAGTTGATTAGGTTGACTTTGGTGTAATTAATCGTCGGCCCTCTGGCAATCACGCCATCAAAATCATTTGGGTAACGCTTTGCGGCCATTATCCCAGCATGACCTCCCTTCGAACAACCCGATATAAATGAGTACGTAAGTTGTTTACTATAAAAGCGCTCAATAACCGCTTTTGCTGCAACAGCAACCACATGGTTCGATCGGTAGGCAAAGTCCTCCCTTAATGGCACATTGTTTTTAGCCCACAAACCATCGAATCCGGCTGCAGTATGGCCGCCATCATGAGACATGGTCGCGTAATTGCGCATAACTCCAGCCATCGTCGGGTAGTTGGATACTTCGCCACAAAAACCCATACAGGCATTGAGGAGGAAACGTTGGTTCCAAACTTGATCCATTGGCAACCTAAGCTGAAAACGTATCGTCGGTGCAGCATAGCCTTCAACCAAACAGTGCTCAGGTAAAGAGTTTGTTCCTTTTGGTACAGGCGCACCTAATAGGCGACTATACTTATATGTCCAGAGTTCGGTGTCGGCATCTAGGGTTTGGCTTGGTACATATTCTGCGTTGGTGATACTCATTGCAGCATTACCTTGCTCTAGCTGCGAGAAGTCACCAAAACGTAACAGTTTACAAGCCGTTATTTCTTCATTGCTTGCTGCCAGTGTTGAAGGAGCAACGAGCGTAAAAGAGATGAGTGGTATACTTAGGAATAGGTGTTTAATTGAACGTTTTGCTTTCCACATTTGGTTCATATGTGTGCTCTCCTTATAATGAAACAACAGGGGGGCGACTTTCCAGTAGTGCTGAAAAGTCAATTTTTCGTACCGATATTGAGACGAAAGTGGCGTGTGAAACTTCAGCAGTAATTCTTTAGCAAGGCCTAATAAAGCATCAACGATGGAATTAACTTGCATTGCGCGTGAAAATGCGTAAAATGCCCGAGCTTCCCGTAATGGGAAGTACAAACTTATTAATGAAAACAGTCAATCTATGTAGAGGACGGTATGGTAACTATTCGTTTGCAACGTGGCGGCGCTAAAAAGCGTCCATTCTATCAAATCGTGGTTGCGGATAGCCGTTTCTCGCGTGACGGTCGTTTCATCGAGAAAGTAGGTTTCTTTAACCCGATCGCAGCAGGTCAGGAAGAAAAAGTACGTTTAGATTTATCTCGTGTTGATCACTGGGTAGGTCAAGGCGCATCTCTTTCAGATCGCGTTGCGAAGCTGGTTAAAGACGCTCGTAAAGCGGCTTAATAGGCGTAAGTGTAACCATGAGTCAAAGTAAAACCTCGACAATCGTTGTTGGTAAGCTTGGTGCTCCTTATGGCATCAAGGGTTGGCTTAAGGTGCATTCATTTACTGATGATCCCCAAGGGATCTTCGATTTCAGCCCATGGTTGATAGGGCAACAAGGTAAATGGCAAAACCTTGAAGTGAGCGACTGGCGTCGTCACAACAAGGGATATATCGCTAAATTTGCTCAAGTAAACGACAGAGATGAAGCAGTGGCTTATACCAATGCCGAAATCGCTGTTTATGCTGAGCAGCTTCCTGAATTACCTGAAGGGGAGTTTTATTGGCGAGATCTCATCGGCATGTCAGTAGTAACCGATAAAGGTTACGACTTAGGCACAGTTGATGACTTGATGGAGACAGGCTCAAATGATGTTTTGGTTGTGAAAGCAAACAAAAAAGATGCATTTGGGCAATCTGAAAGGTTAATTCCATTCTTAACAGACTCTGTTATTTTGGATGTCAACCATGAAGAGAGAAAAGTTACTGTAGATTGGGATCCAGCGTTTTAATGAGTGATCAGCAAAAGCTATGGGTTGGAGTGGTTTCACTTTTTCCTGACATGTTTGATGCGATAACTCAGCAAGGCGTAACGGGTCGAGCTGTGAAAAATGGCTTGATTGAGTTTAATTGCTGGAACCCGAGAGATTATGCTCTTGATAAGCATAGAACTGTGGATGACCGCCCTTATGGTGGTGGCCCAGGAATGCTTATGATGGTTGAGCCTCTCAAAAAAGCTATTCTTGATGCCAAAGCGGCAGCAGGAGAAGGCGCTAAAGTAATTTATATGTCCCCTCAAGGGCGAAAGCTAGATCAACAAGGTGCGACTGAATTGGCGCAATCTGAAAAGTTGATTTTAGTAGCGGGTCGTTATGAAGGTATTGATGAGCGGATCATCGAGTCTTATATAGACGAAGAGTGGTCCATCGGCGATTTTATACTGAGCGGTGGTGAGTTACCTGCCATGACATTAATCGATGCAGTAGCACGATTAGTGCCAGGTGTGTTGGGTCATAACCAATCAGCAGAACAAGATTCATTTTCGGATGGCTTGTTAGATTGTCCTCATTATACTCGGCCGGAAACATTGGATGATAAACAGGTGCCTGCTGTATTACTCAGCGGAAACCACCAAGAAATAGCCAAATGGCGCTTAAAGCAGTCTTTGGGTAGAACTTGGCAACGTCGTCCTGACTTGTTGCGTAACCTAGCTCTGACTGAGGAGCAGGCGGCATTACTTGCTGAATTTCAGCAAGAGAATGGCCAAGCTTGTGGCTAGAAGACAGTTACACCTAGGAATGTGAGAAATAAAATGGCAAAAGTAAACCAAAATATTATTAAAGAGCTTGAAGCTGAACAGCTTAAGCAAGACGTACCTGCGTTCGGCGCTGGTGATACAGTAGTTGTACAGGTACGCGTAAAAGAAGGTAACAAAGAGCGTCTACAGGCCTTTGAAGGTGTTGTAATCGCTAAGCGTAACCGTGGTCTACACTCATCTTTCACTGTTCGTAAGATTTCAAGCGGTGAAGGTGTTGAGCGTGTATTCCAAACGCACAGCCCTCTTATCAGCAGCGTAGAAGTTAAGCGTCGTGGTGCGGTTCGTCGTGCTAAGCTTTACTACCTACGTGAGCGTTCTGGTAAATCTGCACGTATTAAAGAGAAACTTAACTAATACGTCGCATTTATCAAATGCAGATAAAACAGGCCGCTTTATGCGGCCTGTTTTGGTTTTAACACCAGAAAAAATAATCCTAGCCATTTTCCTTGGCACTTTAGGTATCTTGTCTGATATTTTCCTCTATGCTTACTTTTAAAGCCGTCTACTTCTTGTTAGACTCGGTGTATTATTT